>JBCBTL010000101.1:0-7608 GCA_039818705.1 Cyanobacteria bacterium J06639_1 | reverse complement strand
ATATCAAGCTGCCGCGACTCGGCACGTCTCGCGAAAAGTTGACGGATCTATACGGCTCGGGAACTCGGCTCGATCGCGAGCTACGCCGCTTGATGACGGGCAACGAAGGCACCGCCGCCATGCCCTCCTTCGACCGAGAGCCGTGGTGGACGATTCAGAAAACCGTCCGCATCACGCCAGCGTCAAGTTAGCCACATCTCGATCTGCTCTGGGAGATCGAGCTGCGTTAGGGCTCGTCGGGCACTTCGACCTCTAGAACCATACCTGCCGCATCCCGCCGCGCTTGTCCGAAGTCGGCGGGGAACTGGGTGCTGGCATTATACTTGGCTCCTTGGAGCGTCGCGCCACCGAGGTTCAGAACATTCGTTAACCTGGAATTGAGGAATGTCGCGTCAGTAAAATTTGCCCCTGCGACATTGGCACTATCGAATTGCGCGCCATTGAAATTGGCAGATTGAAAATTGCCGTTGCTGAGATCGGCCTCGTTCAACCTTGCATCAACGGCGATCGAGTTCGGCGCCACCACTGTAGATAGGTTCGCCCTCAGCGCCGTCGTGCTGCTCAGACTGGCAGCCTCCAGGGTAGCTCCGCTAAAGTTCGTGTCCCTTAGGGTGGCGGTTCTCAAGTTTGCCCCAGACAGATTCGCTCCTTGCAGACTGGCAGCGTCTAAGTTCGTCGAGTCCAGGCGAGTACCCACCAGTCGCGCACCTGTCAGGATCGTGCCCTCTAAATCAGAGCCTCTGAGTTCGGAGCCGCTGAGATCGCGGTTTGACAGATCGACTCCGGCTAGCTGGCTCGTATTTCTCAGCTCGCACTCAACGCAGTTTTGGCCATTGAGGACTTGAGCAAGCTCGTCTGGGTCAGGCGTCGGATCTGGGTTGGGCGTTCCGGCAGGAGTAGGCGTTCCGGAGGGGGTGGGGGTGGGGGCTGGCGCGCTGCCAGGAATCGACAGGATATCGCTATCGGGCCCCGTGCCTGATAAATCCGTTCCTAGCAGAAGGTCGATCGCGTCGGCTAGCGTGGCGGCTCGATTTTCTCCAGTTAGGTCCACCTGGGAGGCGACGACAATGGCGGCCACGTCGGTAAGCTGCACGCCATCCGGTCTGACAAAATTGGCATTCTCGGCGTTCGGCAGCGGATTGAGCTCGGCGGCAATGGGGTTGGTGTCCGTCTGGAGCAAGCTCCCAGCGCCGCCAATCAAATTATTGGCGTTGCGGGTGCCCTCCGGCAGGTTAAACAGGGCTAGTACCAAGGCTGCGTCTTCTACACTCGCGCCGACATCCCCCTGAAAAATGAGAGATGCGCGATCGCCGCCGCCTGAGTTAGCCGTTTCGAGAGGCACTGAAGCCGTTATGCTGCGAGACTCGCCGTCCGGCGTAACCGAGTTGAGACTTTGCGCGCCACACGCTCCCAGCACGATGACGGTGGCTACCCAGGGTGAAACTCGTCGCAGACTGCGGTTTGCACGACGCATATTAACTCCTCACAACCAGAATTCACGCAGCGAATCTACCCGTTATTCGGTAAGACTCGGTATTCATCATGCCAGTTCTCCTCTACGACCGTCACGATCGCGCGTAGGTTCCCCTATATGAGTTCCCCTATAGATGATTCGCGCGTTCGCGGCGGCGATTCGAGCCATCGGCAGTTTTGCTGAACGGCCATCCGCAGTTGGTGCAGGTATTCGGCTTGCGGAATCGCGATCGCGCCAAATCGGTCGAGGTGGGGGTTGGCAACTTGGGCATCGAGGAGGGAAAAACCGCGATCGCGCAGGCGATCGACCAATTTGACCAAGCCCACTTTGGAGGCGTTGGGAACGGCGTGAAACATCGACTCGCCAATAAACGCACCGCCCAATACGATGCCCAATAACCCTCCTGCCAAGTGCTCTCCCTGCCAAATCTCAAAGCTGTGCGCCCATCCCGCTGCGTGCAATGCCAGGTAGATATCCGCCAGTTCGGCGCTAATCCAGGTTTCGGGACGAGCGGCGCACCCCCGCACGACCGCTGCAAATTCGGTGTTGATGCGGCAGTGAAACTGCTGGCGTTTGAGGACGCGGTGCAACGAGCGCGGATAGCGGAAGCGATCGTCTAGCGGGATGACCGCGCGTTCGCGGGGCGTGCTAAACCACTGCACCCGTCCAGATTCCTCATCGTGCATGAGGAAATAACCCTGGGCATATCCGTTAACGATAGTGTCGATATTCCACATGGTGCATGTTGATAAAACATTCAGGCCGGACTCAAATCTGACCGGACTTGAATCTGACCGGACTCAGAGCTGGCCTTCATCTTCAACGCGGAACTGATACTGGCTTTGGCCGCGAGTTGAAAACGTATCGTTTTCCATATCGAGGGTGATGAGATTGGAGGAAATGCGATCGGCACCTCGGCAGGTGTTGTCGAGGGCGTTGCGCCCGGGAAGCCGATCGAGGGGGACGGTACTCGTGGCAGTATCCGGGCGATCGCACAGCAGGGCGGGGGCGGCTTCCCCGGTCAATTCGAAAATCTGGTCGCCGTCGAAGTAGGTGGCGGTATCGCCTTCGGCAGCGCGATGCGCCTGCACGATCACGACCTGGTCGAAAAAGCGAGCGTCGTTGGTCTCTTGATCGATTTCGACGCGTTCGGCAAAGATGCGGGTCGGGCGATCGACGGCCTCCTGCATGTCGTCTTCGACGCGCTGTGCCAGCCAGTCCCCATCGATTTGCTGAATTTCGACGCTCCCCGTCAAGACAACCAATTCTGGCGTAATCGTGGCTTCGTCGGCGATCGCCCGCCGCCCCTTTTGAGTGAACTCGACCGGGCCGGAGAAAATAGACTCTTCAGTGCGCGATTTATAGACCAGCGCCGTAGAACGCACCACCGTTTCAGCTTGACGGAGTTCTTGCAGCGCCGACCCATCATCGGAAGAACTTTGCGCTAGCTCCGCTGACTGGTTGTAAACGACGTTGCCCTCGAACAAAAAGATCTTGTCCTGATGATTACCCGTCATCCGCTCGGATTGCAGCCGGCGATCGGCCTCCCGCAGCTCGACGGAATCCACTAGCAGGCTTTGCGATTCGCGCCGCTTGTAGGTGCCGCGCGGCGAGGTAATCACTGTGCTGCCCTGCCGAATGACCAAATTGCCATCGCCCGAGGCAATCTCGCGATCGCGATCGTAGTCGAGGCGATCGGCTTCAATCGTTACCTGCTCTTGCTCGGGGGGTGGGAGCGGACTGCCCGCTTGCGCCACGACCGCCGGAGCTGCGTGCTGCACGAATCGCGCGCCCCCCTCGAACAGCGCCCGACCTTGGGGAATGTCGTAGACGAGGCTGGCCGCACTGAGCTGCGTGTCGCCGTTGGCTCCGAACGCCTCCCCGAGTTTGTCTTCATCCGCCTGTGCTTTCTGGTGATAAGTGACGTTGCCGTCAAACCGAAATACTTTATCGACGTGGTTGCCGATCATGCGATCGGAAGTCAACACTCGTCCGGGTTCTGTGAGCTGAACGGGGCCATTGAGGTCGCTAGCTGCCGCCTTGCGATCGAAGGTGCCGCTTTGGGCTGAAATCACGATGTCGGCCTGCTCGATCGCGAGATTGCCCTGACCCTCAGCTTGTTCGGACGCGCGATCGTAATCTAGCTGCTCAGCAGACACTGTGACGCGGTCTTCTAAGGGCGTGGCCGCTTCTCCAGGTTGGGCGGGCGGCATGGCACTCACCACCAGTGCGCCGCGATTGGCTTGCAGCGCGGAAAACTCGAAATCGAACTGCCCTGACTCCCCCGTCAGCGATAGATCGGGCCCAAGGAGCGCGAATGCGTCCGGTACGTCGATTAATTCTTCGGGGGTGACCAGCAGCGACTGCGCGTCCAGCTTGGTGCCATCCGGACTAGAGACGACAACGTTTTGTTCTAGCGTCAGACGATTGCTGTTGGCATCGAAGCGGGCGCGCTCGGCCTGCCATTGAATTTGGTCGTTCCGGGCGAAAAAGAGCGGGTTTTCCGAAGCTTTCGAGCCATCGCCATAAAACCAGCCCTGCGCGCCGTCTTCAAATATTTGCTGCGCCCCCTGCATCTCGACCGATTCCGACTGCAAGCGCCAGCGATCGCGTCCTTTTTGGCGACCGATCAAATCCACCGTCCGACTGACGACGGGAGGCTCTTCGATCGCGGGCGGTTCGACGCTCACCTCTTCAATGTCCCAGAGCAGACCCCACGCGATCAGCCCCGCCAGGGAAAGCGTGCCCAAAAGAGCGATCGCCACATTCGATTTCAGTCGGTGCATACCGCTACCCTGCCAAGTCACCCCCAATTATGACCGGAGCTGGTCGCCCCCGGCAGGGGGCTTGGAGCAGTTTCCCCTGCCATGTCACACTACGGGGTGGGTCATCATTATTTCTCTCGGCGCGATCGCGCTTGATCGTGAGATTTCACCGGTCTACCCGAGAGCGTGCGATCCCCTATTCGTCCATTTCCTCGCCCCCGGAGGCGATCGCCATTGACCGCCGCTCCCCTCACCGATTGGTCACACCTGCAAACTCGATTGCAGGGTGTCAGCCTCTACTTGATTGGCATGATGGGGGCGGGCAAGAGTACGGTCGGACGCGCGCTGGCTCCCCAGCTCGGATATCAGTTTTTCGACACCGATACTCTGATCGAAACGGCGGCAGGTCTGACGATCCCCGAAATTTTTGCCGAACAGGGCGAAGCTGGATTTCGCGAGTGGGAAACGCAGGTGCTAGCGCAGCTTTGCCCCCACTCCCGTCTCGTCGTCGCGACCGGCGGGGGCATTGTGGAGCGATCGCAAAACTGGAGCTACCTGCACCACGGCCTCACCCTTTGGCTCGACGTTTCCGCCGCCACACTGCACCAACGGCTCCAAGCCCAACGGCTCCAAGCCCAACGGCTCCAAAGTGATGCCACGCCGCGCCCTCTGCTCGAAACCTCTGACCCACTTAAAACGCTGACTCACCTGCTCGATCGCCGTCGCACCCTCTACGCTCAAGCCGACGTTCGCATCTCTGAGGCCGAGAAGCCGCTGGATATCTTGCTGCCCGCGATCGCCGAAGCACTGCAGCACTCTCTGCGCACAACTCCTCTACAAGACCTCGCCCAACCTCCATCCCCCCCCATGCAGACTGATGCAAGCATTCAGACTGATGAAAGCTAAGAGCGGCAGCCGCCCGAGTCCGCAGCCCGCACTACCCGAAACAAATGACTACTTCCCCGTCAATTCCGGCTCAGCCGCCCAGTTCAAAAATCCAGCGCTTTTCCGCAGGTTTCCCGACAGTTTGCCGCCAACACCGCGATCGCAGGCGGTCGAACCTCATTGCCTCCGTAGATTTACGAATTGCTATTTATTGACCAACTTGTAAAAAATCTAAAGACTGCTTTACATTGATTTAGCTAGACTGCACGACTGGGTCGCAGATTGCGCCCGTTGGCTGGGGTCGTTTGATGGCGCGTTCGCGTCACGGCTGAATTGCTCGAAGTAGAGGTCAAGCCCCACTTCTTGGGGTAGTCTTGCAACTGTTCGACGTTGAGGAGTTGGGTGTGGGAAAGCAGAGCTACAGCGGCAGCGAGCCAAACGCGCTCGAACGTCAGTCAAAGGAATTTGGCTCGAACGCGTCGGACGAAAGTCAATCTGCGCGCGTGGTGGCTCCCCCCCGCAATCGTCCGGTTAGCGCTCGACGCGTTGCCAAGCGGCTCGCACTGGGGACAACGCTCTTAACCTGCTTGGGTATCTTGCCGTCTTTTAGCTCAGCATCTCCTGACACGACGATCGCGTTTTCGCAGCAGCCGATCCAGGTCGCCACCGTACCGTTAGGTGCCCCATTCGAGAATGCCGAAGCCGTTCAGGAAGTCGTGTCGCACCGCGTGCGCTCTGGCGAAACCCTCTGGCAGCTCTCTCGTAAGTACGGAGTCGATGTTGACGCGATCGCTTCCGCCAACAACCTGAATCGCGGCACCAAGCTTAAGGCCGGTCAAGTACTCTACATTTTGCGGACTCAGTCGCAGGTTCACGTTGTCAGTCGCGGCGAAACCCTCAACAGCATTGCCCGTCGCTACGGGGTAAGCGTCGGCGCCATCATGCAGGCAACGCCGGGCATTCGTCCGACCGACATGAAAATCGGCCAGCGCTTGACGATTCCTTCCGCGCGGGTGCGCTCGATTCCTGCGGCGCCGCAAATTGCGGCTCGTCCGCCCGCCCGCATCGCGGCACCACCACCGTTGGCCACCGTACGCCGCGTCGCTCCGGCGCAGGCGGCTCCGGCTCCGATTCAAGGTGCAGCAGTTAAAGCGCCCAGCGTTTCTCCTGAGCTGGCGGCCAAAACGCTGCCATACCAGGCCAAGTCAGGGGATTCGATTGAGGCTTTGGCGCGTCGCTACGGGATTTCGAAGCAGTCGATTTTGCAAGCCAATCCTGGCGTGTCCCTCAAGGCCATTCAGTCCGGTCAAAAAATACGGTTGCCCCGGATGCCGAGCGTGTTGCTGCACAAAGACTACGCGCCCGGTTCGGAAAACGGCCAGTTGGCGTTGCTGACTCCGCCCGCCACGCAGTCACTCCCTCGCTATTCCAGCGGTTTCATCCGTCCGGTTACGGGGCCAGTCACGTCGGGCTATGGCTGGCGCTGGGGGCGTATGCACCACGGCGTAGATTTCGGTGGCCCAGTGGGGTCTCCCATCAGCGCAGCTATGGGCGGCGAAGTGATCTTTGCCGGATGGGATAGCGGCGGCTACGGCAACCGCGTTGATATTCGCCATCCAAACGGCATGGTGACGCGCTACGCCCACGGTCACAAGCTTTTCGTCAAGCGCGGTCAGCAAGTGATGCAGGGTGACGTAATCATGTCGCGCGGTTCCACCGGACGCAGCACGGGGCCGCACCTGCATTTTGAGATCAGACAGGACAATCGCTCGTTCAATCCCCTGAAGTTCCTGGCTTGAAGCTTCTGAGAGCGAGAACTTCATCAGATCTGGGCATTCGAATTGGGGCATCGGACGCAGGCCGTGCCTGAGATCTGACCCGATAAACCTCCTCTGCAGCTCGATAATTGTCGTTTGTTGCTCTCAATCCGGAAGAACGGGGTGGTTGTGGTGACGCGATCGCTACAGTAGATCTGTCAGATTTTCCCGGCCCTCGTGCAGTCTCCGAACTCCGATACGATCGCCGCTATTGCCACGGCTGCTGTTCCCGCGCAGGGCAGCGTGGCGATCGTGCGCCTGTCGGGGGGGGAAGCATTGGCGATCGCGAAAACTCTGTTTCGCCCCATCGGCACTCCAGAGTGGGTCAGTCATCGGGTGCTGTACGGCCACGTTCGCGATCGCGACAACCGGGATATTGACGAAGCGCTGCTGCTGTGGATGCAGGCACCGCGATCGTATACCCGCGAAGATGTGGTGGAGTTTCACTGTCACGGCGGCATGATGGTGGTGCAAAATGTGCTGCAGGCTTGCTTAGCGAGCGGGGCGCGCTTGGCCGATCCGGGGGAATTTACGCTGCGGGCGTTTCTGAATGGCCGGATCGATCTGACGCAGGCTGAAAGCGTGGCGCAGTTGGTGGGGGCGCAGTCGTCTCCGGCAGCGGCGGCAGCATTGGCAGGGGTGCGGGGCAAATTGGCCCAACCCATCC
>JBCBTL010000100.1:0-7639 GCA_039818705.1 Cyanobacteria bacterium J06639_1 | reverse complement strand
GTTAGTGATTTACTTGATTAAAATAATCTCATTTTTAGTACGCTTAGTCAATTAATAGAAGTGCCCTGTAGGTGAAACAGTTCGTGAGGCCTGAGCCCGTAGCACACCAACAAGCCGAAGAAATATTGCCATGCATTATCTCGAATGCCGTCACGCCAGCGGGCGAGCTGTTGATCGGCGGGCAACAAGCGAGGCTGGACGTGACTGCGCTCGTAGCCGCGATATCCGTTCAAATCGATGTTGATGCCCGCGAATTTGGCTAAACAGGTCAGCGCCATGCAGTTGCGGTCTCGTGTCTTCGTGCGTGGTTGGGTCGCCTTAATGCGGTCGAGTATTACCGTATCGGTCAACAACGCCTGCTGAGGTAGACGCTTAAAAACTTCCCAATAATCTCTACTCCACGTCACTTCCGCACGGTTGCCCTTAGCACGCCACTGAGCCTCGAAAGACTCCACCCAATGGCCCACGTCTTAGGTGGGTCTTGAGGCGGCTCCCAGCCCCAGTTCTCCCAGAAAAATCGATTGGTATCGCATTCCGCATCCAGAAGCTCGGCGCGCTTCTTCGCCACTCGCAGACCTGCTTCCCCCCTCAAACCAGTAGCAATCCGCTGTTGCGAGGAGCGGATATCACTGCTGTCTGGCTTGGGAGGCAACATTCGACGCAGGTATAGAGACTGTCCGCGCAGCTCCAGTCTCACCCGCAACCCGCGCGCTCTGAAGTCAGCATTGGACGCTTGGACTCGATCGCTCAAGTTCATGGCCTAAAAGTTGGCCTAAATTTGGCCTAAATTTTTGAGTCAATACGAGCATAGACGAGCCGTCACGGGCGCTCGCGGGCGACCAGAAGAGGTCTTACCCCGGAGCGCGAATCGCTTGGTACGAGCGGCTTAGAGCCTGAAATCGAGGAGTGGGGGTGGAGGGGCTCGAACCCTCACGACCTTATCGGTCAACGGATTTTAAGTCCGTAGCGTCTACCATTCCGCCACACCCCCAAGGTGCGAGCGCAACCGATTGTAGCCTACGCACGGAACTTCGTTCGGCTGTTGGGTTTATCGCGACATATCTCGCAATGAAGGTTGGAACGACCTAAATCAGAGTGGCGAGCCGATAACGAGATTGCTGCGCAGCATTCAGTCCGAGCCGACAGGTGTGGGTGGCAATGGGGAGATAGTCCAAGATGGTCTGAGCGGTAAGGCCGTCTTCGCCGAGTTCTGCGGCGGCGAGATCGCCAGACAGGCCGTGGACGAACACTCCGGCTCGGGCGGCGTCGATCGCCGAAAGTCCCAGCCCCACCATCGCGGCGATCGCCCCCGTCAAAACATCTCCCGATCCGGCGGTTGCCATGCCGGAATTGCCGCTGGTGTTGACGAATACACGCCCGTCTGGGCTGGCGATGAGGCTGCGCGCGCCTTTAAGAACGACGATCGCCTTCCACTCGCGGGCGTAGCGCTGCACTAGGGGGATCGGGTCGGCTTCGATATCGGCGATCGCCAGGCCGGTCAGTCGCGCCATTTCAGCCAGGTGGGGGGTGAGGATGGCGGGGGTGGGGCGCTCCTGAAGGACAGATAGATGGGAAGCGATCGCGCTGAGGCCGTCGCCGTCGATGATGACGGGGCAAGGAATTTTGCGCGTGAGGTCGCGGACGAGGGTTTGAACTTCTTCATCGAGAGATAAACCGGGGCCGATGGCAACGACGGTCATGCGGGAGGCGACTTCGAGCAGATCGGGATAGTTTTTTAGGGCCATGCTGCCGCGCTCGGTTTCGGTTTGAGGTAAAAGCACGAGTTCGCTGCCTTTGTTGGCGATGAACGGAACCATCGAGCGGGGTACGGCTAAGCGCGAATAGCCGCCTCCGGCTTTGAGATAGGCCATTGCTGCGAAGTAGGGGGCACCGTAGTAGCTGGCTGCGCCCGCGACGCACAGGTAGTGGCCGAACGTGCCTTTGTGACCTCGGGGGTCGCGTTCGGGGAGGGAAACGGGGTCGTTGAAAGCGATCGCCAACTCATCCGCATCGTACAGAGAGGGGGGAAACGAGATGTGGGTGGTGAAGAGTTTGCCGCCGCGCGCGCAGCCGGGATAGAGAACATTGCCGATTTTGGGCAAGCCGAACGAGATTGTCATATCGGCACAGACAGAAACACCCATGATGTGTCCGGTGTCGCCGTTGATGCCGGAGGGGATATCTAGACTGACGACGGGGTTGGGGCTGGCGTTGAGGGTGGCGATCGCCTCTCGATACAGCCCTTCTACGTCGCGAGTAAGACCCGTTCCGAAGAGAGCATCGATCGCAACATCGCAGTGGCTCAAATCGCGGGCTAGATCGGGAATAGCTTCTAGAGTTTGGATGGGGATGTGGAGATTTAAAGCGATGTCGAGATTAGTTTTGGCGGCAGCTTTGTAGTGGTCGCGATCGCCCAGAATCCATACCTTCGCACGACCACCTGCCGAGAGGATTTTGCGGGCGACGACGAGACCATCGCCGCCGTTGTTGCCCGTGCCGCAGAGGATGACGAATTCGCGATCGGCAATGCCGAATTCCGATTGCAGGACGTTTACTACGGCATGGCCAGCATTTTCCATCAGCACGACTTCGGGAATGCCTAGGCGGTCGATCGCCGTGCGATCCATCTGCTGCATTTCGGCCACGCGACTGATTTTCACGAGCGCTCTCCCTGCGGGCTTCTAGCTGCGATTGTGGCGTATCTGCGCGTCGCCGTTGCTCTTGCCAACCCAATTCGACCTTGCATCCATTCTGAAAAATTCCCAGTACAGTGAGAGTGCCGCGTTTGAGAGTGCAAGATATGGCCGACCCGATTACTCCTGCCATTAGCGATCGCATTTGCGCCCACATGAACGACGACCACGCTGAGGCGATCGCGCTCTATGCCAAGTTTTTCGGCAAGCTCGACGGGGTGAGTGCGGCGCAGATGAAGGAGATCGATCCGCAGGGCATGGACTTAATTGCTGAAGTGAATGGCAACTCTCAGCCCGTGCGCATCACTTTCGAGCGCGAACTGGCTGATTCAGAAGATGCACATCAAATGTTGATTGCAATGGTGAAACAGGCGCGAACGAGCGCGAAGTAAGAGGGCGATCGCTATCGTCAATACTCCGGACAGTGTTTGGTTTGCAACGAACGAATCAGGTTTTTTGACTCGCCAAGCATTGAGATTATTAGAGAGAGAATCAGGATTTCAGGCTTTCTTCTGAAAACTGTCCGGACTGCTGCAAGGGGGGGGACGAAGCTGTAGCGATGGGAGCATCTAGCTAAGGCATATCGATAGATGCAGCGTACGAGATCTCACGGGGGTCAGCCACCTTGTTGAGGCTATTCGCCCAAAGTGGATGCTCCCATAGCAATCGCCGCATGAACGCTTCGAGCATTATGATGATGGTCTCAAACCCCTTCTGAAGCCCATATGAAGCAACATCTCGACGTTTTGACCGTGTCGACCTCGGGAAAATCCCTGCATAAGGTCACGTCACCCGTAGCTGATATCGTGGCGTCGTCGGGGGTGCAGACGGGATTATGTACGCTTTTTTTGCGACACACTTCGGCGAGCCTGCTGATTCAAGAAAACGCCGACCCAAGCGTGCTGGCAGATCTGGAAACGTTTATCGCGAAGTTGGTGCCGGAGAGCGCGTACTACGCCCACAGTTCGGAAGGGCCGGACGATATGCCTTCTCACATTCGTACAGCGCTGACGAATACATCGGAGCAAATCCCGATCGCGCGCGGACGTTTGGTTTTAGGCACGTGGCAAGGTATTTACCTATGGGAGCATCGTCAACGTCGCCACCAGCGAGAGCTGGTCGTGCAGGTGATGGGCGAGTAGTAAGCGCCTCCAGCCGTAACAACGAGCAACGGATATGAACAACGTTGCCCCTGAGCGCTCTTACTTTCTGCGGCGCACGTAACCCAAGATACCTATCAAGGTTAATCCCAACAGCGAAGAGGGTTCTGGCACGGCAGCGACATCAGTTACAAGGCTGAGCTGATTGATGCCGAGGGCGCTGGCAGAAACAGACGAACTGAATTCTAGTTTGGCAATTCTTGCTTCTTCGTCGCGGATGCCAAAAAAGGCCGCAGAATTATCGAGTGCAAGAGAAGAGGTGCCGGGGGCTGAAAAGCTGCCTAAGAGTTGGTCGCTGCTATCGAAGGCAGCAATGGTTCCGAGAAAGTTAAACGTGTCGTCAACGGCAAATTGAGCCCCGGCACCGAAAACAGGTTCGGGAAATACGAGGGTAATCGGCCCTGGATTACCAATGGCAGGTGGTGGGCCTGGAATTAGCCCTGTGAACAGAATAAAGTCACCGTTGCCGAAATTCGTTTCAATGCCAGGTGCTGGAGTGGTTTGAAATACAAAGGGTGGTAAGACTCCAGGCACTGTCGATTCTGGAATGTTGACCTGTACTGAACGACCCGCCTGAGATGCAACGCTGAACGTACTGGGCAAAAAGACGCTGGGATCGGGCGGTCCCAGTGGGCTGAAGATAGAGCCAACCACCGACCAGTCAACTACATCATTTCCGCCAAGGTCAGCTCGACTCGATGTAAAGGTCGCAGCGTTGGCCTCAAAGGGGATTACGAGCGCGCTCAATATCATTCCCAACCAGGCTGTTGGTATTGCTGCATTTGATAGAGGGCGAGAGGAGAATGCAGGCAGTGGCAATTTGGATACCATTTGCGACAGGTATTGCATTCGGGGTCACTATCCATATGCGTAACTGCTGGTAGATTAATCTGGATTTACGATTGTGCAGGTAAAGATTCCCATTTGAAATTTGCGATCGCGTATTCACTTTTATTGCTCTTGACGTTTTAGTTAGGACACAGGGAGCCCGACTACGCCTGAGGTCTGGGTAGCTAAAACGTCCTAAGCAGCTTGACGGCTGCTATGGAGAAGTTGGAAGCTCGCGTGCGAAAGTTGAACTGGCTTCTATCTGTCTCGCCATGCTCGATATTGTCCGTCAGCTTGCAACCGAACTCGAACTCAATGCCGATCGCGTTCGGAGTGCTCTCGATTTATTTGCAGAAGGAGCCACAGTACCGTTTGTGGCGCGGTATCGCAAAGAGCGCACGGGGGAGATGGATGAGGTGCAATTGCGATCGCTCCTCGAACGTCACGCCTATTTAACGGAGTTAGAGGCTCGCAAACAGACTGTTTTGGAGGCGATCGCCGCGCAACACAAGCTGACGCCAGCCTTGCAAAAAAAGATTGAATCCTGTTTGGCAAAGACCGAACTAGAGGATCTGTATCTGCCGTTTCGACCCAAACGCCGCACGCGGGCGACGATGGCGAAAGATAAGGGATTGGAGCCGCTGGCCGCTTGGATTGAGGCGCGCAATCATCCCGACGCGCCGGGCGGAGACCTAGAAAGAGAAGCAGGCAAATACGTGACGAAAGATGTGGCATCTGTGGCGGAGGCGTTGCAGGGGGCTGCGGATATCGTGGCGGAGGCGATCGCGGAACGAGCTGACTTGCGAGCGTGGCTGCGGCGCAAAGTGCTAGCCACGGGCACGTTCGTTAGCAAGATGAAAAAGGGACATGCTGAAGGCTCGACGCAGTTCGAGATGTATCGCGATTATCGGGTGTCGCTGCGGGCGATCGCTCCCCACAATGTCTTGGCACTTTTGCGAGGACGCGATCGCGATTTGCTAAAGCTGTCGCTCGAATTCGATGAAGATGCGTCCCTAAATCACCTGAACCGACAAATCGTGCGGGCGAAGGCGCGATCGATCCAAACGTTTTACGAAGGGGCGATCGCCGATGCCTTTCAAAGACTGATGAAACCCGCGAGCGTGAAAGCCGCGATCGCCGAGAAAAAAGCGTGGGCGGATGCCGAATCGATTCAAACATTTGCCGCAAACGCGCGAGATTTATTGCTAGCAGCTCCAGCGGGGATGAAGCCGACGCTGGCGATCGATCCAGGGTTTCGGACGGGGTGCAAGACTGTCGCGCTGGATGCAACCGGGAAGTTTTTGGAATACCAAACGCTGTTTCCGCACCAGTCGGCAGCGCGGCGGGACGAGGCAGCGAAAACGCTGCGCAAATTAGTGGCTCAATACGATATCGAACTGATTGCGATTGGGAACGGTACGGCTAGTCGCGAGACGGATGCATTCGTGGCGGAAGCTTTGAAAACCAGCGATCGCAACCCCATCAAAGTGATGGTGAATGAAGCGGGCGCGTCGATTTATTCGGCTAGCGAGGTGGCGATCGCCGAGTTTCCCGACCGGGATGTGACGGTGCGCGGAGCGATTAGCATCGGACGGAGATTGCAAGACCCGCTGGCGGAACTGGTCAAAATCGATCCGAAATCGATTGGGGTCGGGCAGTATCAACACGATGTAGACCAAAAATTACTGAAGAAAAAGTTAGACGAAACGGTAGAAAGCTGCGTAAATTTCGTCGGCGTGGATTTGAATACGGCCTCAAAAGAGCTATTGAGTTACGTGGCGGGCATTACGCCAAAAGTAGCCGAAAACATCGTGGCTTATCGCGATGCAACGGGAGCCTTTCGCGATCGCCGCACGCTTCTCAAAATTCCTAAACTCGGCCCCAAAGCCTACGAGCAAGCAGCAGGGTTCTTGCGCATTCGCGAGGGCGATAATCCTCTCGACAACACTGCCGTGCATCCCGAGAGCTATGGGGTGGTGAAAGCGATCGCCAAAGACCTAAAGCTTTCTGTGAAGGCGATCGCGAATCAGTCCGAACACCTGCGATCGCTGGACTTGCGGCGTTACGTGACAGACGAGATCGGCGAACCCACCTTACGCGACATCGTGCAGGAACTCGAAAAACCAGGCCGCGACCCGCGCGCGCAATTTACCTATGCCTCGTTTCAAGAGGGGATCGATACGCTAGACGATTTGAGTATAGGAATGCAGCTTGAAGGTGTGATTACCAACGTGGCGAATTTCGGAGCCTTCGTCGATGTCGGCGTGCATCAAGACGGACTGGTTCACATTTCGCAAATGGCCGATCGTTTCGTGCGCGACCCGAAAGAAATCGTCAAAGTGGGACAAGTGGTGCGGGTACGAGTGCTAGAGATCGATACCAAGCTCAAGCGCATTAGTTTGTCGATGCGATCGCCGCAGTGACGTCATGGTAAAAAAACGTCGTACAGACTCCAAAAAGAGCAGCATTCTCAAATCCGAGAAGCTGCCCTGACTTGTTATTCGTGAGATTTGAAGGTCAGTTGTTTCGGAACTGTCTCAAACGTTCGGCAAACGTCTTGCGCTCGGCTTGCAAAGCGGTTAGATCGGCTTCGGCTTTCGCGTGAAGAGCTTCAGCCATCTTTTTGACTTCAGGATCGTCAGATTCCATCATGACCAATGCTAGATTTGACGTCTCCATCGTCTTCTCAATGATTTGATCTAGGAGCGCGATATCGGTAAATCGCGCGCTCCCGTTACGCTCTCGTGAAATCGAAATCAAATCTCTCAGACTAGAGGGCTCCATAGCAGAGGCGATAGGAGCTGCTACACCTGCAATCAATGCAGCAGACAAAACACCCAGACCGATCCGACGAGTGATATTCAACATGGTTGAGGTTCCTCATTCAGCAAATGTTGACACGTGTTTTCCTACTCATCGGACACCTTCACGAAAGACCTCAATTTAAAAAACTGAAGT
>JBCBTL010000099.1:0-7671 GCA_039818705.1 Cyanobacteria bacterium J06639_1 | reverse complement strand
GAATGCGCTATATGACAGTCAGGTACAGCTTCTGAAATTACTCAACGGCGAAGTCGTCTTAATCAATTCGCTCAAATACAACATGTTCGTACCCGAGCAAATCGCTCGCCGCCGACTCTATCAAGCTCTTTCGTTTGAAGGCGTAGAGGCCGTCTATCCGCTCTACACCAACGAGGCGAACTGGAAAAACCCCGACACGCGCGAAATTCGTCCGCTGCGGGTTCTAGCCTTCAATCTCAACGATCCCGTTCTCAACCTGCCTGAAATTCAGCCACAACTGCCGCTGTTGCAACCCACGAATACGGCGTTGATGGACACCCGCAGCCGCGCAGAAGTCGGCACGCCGCAGGCTGGCATTGAAACCGAACTGTCCGAGCGCAACATTCGCATCGTCGGGACGTTTACGCTGGGCACCGATTTTGCCTCGGGCAACGGCAATTTGGTGATGAGCGATCGCAATTTCATCCGCTATTTCAACGCCGATAGCCCTGATGCAGAAGCTCGCACCCTCAGCACGGTCGATATCGGCTTGCTCAAACTCTCTGACAAGGCCGATCCAGCAGCGGTGGTGGCAGCATTGCGACAGAATCTTCCGAATGACGTGTCTGTGCTCACGCGCGATGAATTCGTCAATCAAGAACTCACCTACTGGCGCGAAAATACCAATATCGGCTTCGTATTTTCATTGCTAACGGCGATGGGATTCATAGTAGGAATCATTTTGGTTTACCAAATTCTCTACACCGACGTAGCCGATCACTGGGCGGAATACGCCACCCTCAAAGCGATGGGATACTCCAACTTTTATTTGCTCGGAGTTGTGATGCAAGAAGCCGCGTTGCTCACAGCGCTGGGATTTCTGCCCGGCTGGGCGATTAGCGTCGTGCTGTACCAGAGCACCGCTGATGCAACCGGATTGTTAATGCGGATGACGAGCGATCGCGCGTTGGGGATGCTAGCGGCTACATTCGTAATGTGTTTGATTTCTGGAGCGATCGCCGTGCGCAAGGTACAAGCCGCCGATCCTGCGGAAGTATTTGGTTGATGGAGACGCGCCTCTGATGACAGCAGCTCCCCCCGCCACCCCCGATCTCAACGATGCCGACATCCGCCCCGACGCGGAGGAAGACCTAGCTGTCTCCATTCGCAATCTGAACTTCTTCTACGGCTCCGGCGACATTCGCAAACAGGTTTTGTTCGATATCAATCTCGACCTGCCGCGCGGCCAAATCGTAATCATGACGGGGCCGTCCGGTTCGGGCAAAACTACGTTGCTGACCCTAGTGGGCGGACTGCGAACGCTGCAAGAAGGCAGTTTGCAAGTAGAAGGGCACGAACTAGTCGGCTTGAACACCAATCAACTGGTAGAAGTGCGGCGCAATATCGGCTTTATCTTTCAGGCGCACAACCTGTTTGAATCCCTCTCCGCCGTACAAAACGTAGCGATGGCGATCGAGCTGCACGATAACCGTTCCAAACGCGATCGCGCCGTCGAAATTCTCTCTCAGCTCGGTTTAGGCGAGCGGGTAGACTATCGCCCCAAGTCTCTTTCTGGCGGACAAAAACAAAGGGTGGCGATCGCCCGCGCACTTGTCAACAAACCTCGTCTCATCCTGGCCGACGAACCCACGGCAGCTCTAGATAAGGACTCGGGTCGAGAGGTAGTCAACTTAATGCAGAAACTCACCAAAGAGCAGAACTGCACCATTTTGATGGTCACCCACGACAACCGCATTTTGGATGTCGCCGATCGCATCGTGAACCTAATTGACGGCAATTTAGTGTCCGATCGCTCCTTCGACGACTACATTGCCCTGCACTCGCCCAAGAGCCTCGACCCGACTATGTTCATCATGTAGGAGTTTATGCTCCGTCCCTTGCAGAAACAGAGATAAAAGTGCGTCCGATAATGCAGAGGAACTGCGGGCGCGATCGCTGGAGGTCATCGTCTAAGGTGATGAAGCTCTCATATTCCCCAAGGTGTCGTGGCCGTTCAGTTCGCTAGCAAAGCTCAGGAAGTGACCTACGCCAAGGTCAAAGAATACTTAGAAGCCTCCACCATGTTCCGCGACGCTATGCGCGTGGTGGAAGACGAATCTCGCTTCGACATCATTCACGAACATCGGGTCGTGCGGGTGGAAATCCTGCCGTGGCAGGTGAATCCGTGGGATAAAGGCTCGGAATTGGCGATCGTGAAGGCCAGCAGTCGGCTGACGATGGGGGGATACGTCGATCCCAAGCACATGCGCCATCTCCTCCAAGAAAACGCTCGGATGCGGTTCGGCGCGTTTCAGCTCAACGATCGCGATGAAGTCGTCTTCGCCGACACGGTACTCGGCGGAGAAAGTATGGATTTATTCGAGATGCAAACCTGCATTCTCGCTGTTGCAACGGTGGCCGTAACCTACGACAGCATCATCGAAGAAGAGTGAGGCGCGGGGATGCGGTTGGAAGAGTATCGGGGGGGACTGGGTACTCTACTTCTGGTGACTTCCGATGGGCGAAAACGCGACATGAAAATCGTTGGCATTGGTTTGAACAAAACGGGCACGTCAACCCTCGGAGTTTGCTTCAAACATTGGGGACTCGAACACGTTTCGGTTCACCACGACGCGTTCAAAGCGTGGCAGGCAGAGCGTTTCGACGATGTCGTGAATATTGCCCGTCAGTACGATAGTTTCGAAGACTGGCCTTGGCCGCTCGTCTACCAGCAGCTCGATCGCGCCTATCCCGGCAGCAAGTTCGTGCTAACCAAACGCAAAGACCCTCAAACCTGGTACAAAAGCCTCTGCAAGCACGCGCAGCGCACGGGGCCGACCGAGTTGCGCGAGGTCATCTACGGGTTTGCCATGCCGCAGCAGCACCAGGCCGAACATATCGAGTTTTACAACGCTCACCTCCAGTCAGTGCGAGATTACTTTCGCGATCGCCCGCAAGATCTGCTGGAAATTTGCTGGGAAGAGGGAGACGGGTGGCCCGAACTGGCTGATTTTCTGGGGTTGGAAGATCCTGGTATTCCCCTACCTCATGCCAATCCCTGTCCGGCTGGCGTTCAGGTGAGACGCAAACAGCCTTCACCGTTCAAGCGAATTCGCCGTAACGTCCGCGCGATGCGTAACCGCATCAGCAAACGAATCAAAAGGTGAAGTAAAAAGGGTGCAGGGGCGACGACGGTTCGACATGACTGAGGGTACGAAGGTTGCGCTATCCCATTTTGGCGACGGACTATGACGGCACGCTCGCTACCGATGGCGCGGTCGATCGCGCCACGCTAGATGCGCTGCATCGGTACAAACAAGCGGGCGGCCAGGTTTTCTTAGTCACGGGGCGGCGGTTGCCTCAGCTCAAACAGGTATTTCCCCAGCTCGATATTTGCGATCGCGTTGTGGCTGAAAACGGCGCATTATTGTACGACCCGACCGACGATCGCGTCCGAGCCCTCGTCCCCTCACCCCCCGAGGCATTCGCCAAAGCACTGGAGCAACAGGGAGTCGAGCCGCTGGCGATCGGGCAGGTCATCGTTGCAGCATGGCACCCCCACGAAGCAACCGTGAGACAGACTATTCGCGATTTAGCTCTCGATCTAGACGTAATTCTCAATAAGCGCGCCATCATGGTGCTGCCCAAAGGAGTGGATAAAGCCTTCGGACTCAACCGTTTACTTGAGGAATTAGGCATAGCAAGCGATCGCGTAGCGGGCATTGGCGACGCTGAAAATGACATTCACCTGCTCGATGCGTGCGGCTTCAAAGTGGCCGTCGCGAATGCACTGCCCGTCCTGAAAGCGAGAGCGGACTACATCACGAAAGCCGAACGCGGGGCTGGAGTGAGCGAGTGCGTCGATCGCCTCCTGTAGCAGCCCTCAAGCTACTTAGGACGGTTTAGCTACCCAGAATGCTGTCGCAGTCAGGGTCTCTGTGTCCTATCTAAAACGTCAAGAGCACTAGCTTCAGCACCAGACTGACTTCGCGCGATCGCGTCCCGAGAAGCCGAGCGATCGCGAATACAATAAATCTATGTGAAGAAATGCGAGGTTGTAATCGTGAAGGATAAGAATTATTCCTGGAAAGGCAGCCCGAATGCCGGAATGGTGCTGAGTATTTTGGCAGGTTTAGGTGCATTAGGGTTTGTTTTGGCAGGATTCAGCGGCTAGCTCGGCAGCAACAGAAAAATTCCGGCATTTTTGAGGGCGATAGCTGCTTTATCGGCGGCGATCGCCCTCATGTCGTCTTCGAGCCACAAGTCAATGAGCGTCGTTCGGCGCAGCCGCCCCCAAACGTACAGGTACTCCGGTTCGGAGAGGGATCCGGCGATCGCCAAAATAATTTGGCCGTGAACGAAGTCCCAGGTGGCAGGAAAGCGATCGGCTTCGACCATCTGCTGCAAATCTGCTGCCGTCACGGGAATCACGGTGAGCCGTTGCAGCCCCGCGTAGACGCTCATGGCAGGCTGCTCGAATAGATGAATGCGGCGGCCTGCCCAGCCATAGACGGCAATAAACGTGTCGAGAATCGCGTCAGGGTTCATGTTCACCGAGTTCTCATCATTCCATTCAAAGCAGCGGTTCCAGAATGCGCCAGGCGGCGATCGCGTTCCCCTTCATCAACGCTGCCGCCCCGTTGAGGATTTGGATCGTTTCGTCGTCCGGGGCGATCGCTAAAGCGCGGTCGATGGCCGGTTGGGCAGCACGCGGGTTCCATCGGTACAACTGCACGAATGCGAGCAGGGCGTGGGAGTACGGGTTCTCTCCATCGAGTGCGACCGCCCGTTCCAACGCGGCGATCGTGGCGGGTACGTTTTGCTGCTGAGCGCGGGCGAGGGCGACAGCGTAGATCCAATTGACGTACGTATCTCGCGTGGGGGGACTCTCGGCCAGCTCAGACTCAGTGTCGAGGCGGTAATTGAGGGCGATCGCCACCTGCTCCAAATAGTCCTGAATCGGGTCGTACTGGTTGATCCGTCCCACCTGCGCGAACACGGGATCTAGGTCGCCTTGTCGAAACTGCGGCACCCACTGCCGTAATTGGCTGGGTAAATCCAGCTCGGGAGCAGGCTGAGATGCGGCATCGTCTGCAATTTCTACGGCAATATCGGCTGACACGTCGAGTGGAAATGAATCGCCCGTTTCGCGATCGAGATAGCGTGCCGACAGGCGATAGACACCCGCGATCGCGTCTTCCGGCGGCAACATCGCCATGCGCTCCGTTACGCGAAACGCTCGTTCGGGTTCGCGTCCCGCAAGCAAATGTCCGCCCGCTAAAGCGCGATCGTGGAGCCAAAATTTAGAGCCAGCGCGATCGGATGGGGTGACAGATTGAGTATCCTCCGCGAGTTCCCACCGCAACAGTAAGATGCCATTTTGCAAGACATCGCCGCGCCCCACCCAGCGATACGTAACGGGTACGGGCTGCCCGGGTGGCACTCGCGCCGGGACGATCACCGTTTCTAAGCGGAGGCGATCGCCTGCCAATCGAGTCTCATTCCCGAGAGGTTCGACTTCGGTAACGGGCTCTCGACGGCGGTAAAGCTGCAAGTCGCCTTGCCCTCCTGGTAGCGACCACGCGCCCCTCTGCTCGAAGCTGTCGCCCTCGCGCACTAGTTTCACGATCGCGGGCTGTGACTCGGGAATCGAGCCCTGATCGCCCGTTTTGGTCAAAAACCAGTGCATCGATCGCGCGTCCTGCTCCACATCGCGATCGCGCACTCCCACCTGCCGACCGTACACCTGGAAATTCCGCAGCCCTCCGAAATAGTTGATGTTGTGTTGATTCACGTCAGGCGTGGAAGGCAACACTCCGATGGTGCTGCGCAGGTAGGGTTCGGCCGCGATCGCCGTATCGATCACTTCCAAGTGCGGCCACGCTTGGCGATCGGGCTGGATGAGAATCCCCCATCCTGAAAGCGCCTCTACGGCTGCCACAGGCACCACCGGAAAGGTATGCACGACGGCCAATCCGACAGATAAACCCGCCAACGCTCCGCACACCTGCCGTCCCCAGAGTTTCTGCCCCCAGCGCGACAGCGCCATCGCCATCCCCACGGCCACCCCCGGCAGCAGCGGCAGGATGTACCGGCTGTCTTTGTTCACGTTCAGCGTTGACAGGACGTACCCTCCCACCAGAAACACGAGCAGCCACGCCACGTTGGCATCGAGCTTAAGCGATCGCCCCTGTCGCCACCGCCAGATCCCATACCCAACCAGTCCTATTCCTGGTACCACCACTAACGGCCAAGTAACGGAATGAGGCAACACCCGTGCGTAAAATGTCCACGCATCCAGCGATGCCAGCGACGGATCTCCCTCGATCGCCGCCGAATCTACTGTCGCCCGCTTGCCCGCCGTTAGCATCAGGAACCAATTGCTGCTGTACCAGGGCCACCACACCAGCGCCGACAGCGCGATCACCCCCACCAACTGCCCCAGTCGCCCCCAATGCCGCCGCAAAATCGCTCCAATCCCCAACCACGCCATCGGTACGGCCAGGAAAAACAGCGCCGTTTGCTTTGTCAGTAGCGCCAGTCCGAGGATGAGTCCGAACGCGATCGCCCCTCCCAGTTCTTGCGCCAGCGATCGCGGTTGCCAAGCCCGCGTTTCCCCCGTCGCTCGCCACAGCGTCAGCCCCAAAAAGCCCAGCATCACCATGGCAGCCAGCGGAAAGTCTTGCCAAAACTCCAGCCGCATTCGGTACAAGCCCGGCATCACCACCGTTAGCCCCGCCGCCCACAGCCCGATTTCCACCGAGGCCAGAGCCACCCCCACCCCAAACGTCGACCCCAACATGACAGCGTTGAAAACGGCCATTCCCCACATCGCCCGATCTGAACCAGGACTAGTAACGAGCTGCGCGATCGCCCCCGCCGTGTAGGTAAGCGGCGGCGTTTTCGAACGCAGCGTCCAAAACTCGTGCCACCACTAACCTGACAACCACTGCGGCTCCTGCAGCGATCGCCAAAACACCAGCGTCCCGCGCAAGTAATCCGCTGGATCCCACGCAGGCACCGAGGTATCGAGGTGCAGCCAAACGCGATCGCAGATTGTCACCGCGACCCACATCACCCCTAGCAGCATCCATCCTTGAGATAGAGTCAGCGATCGCGGGCGATCCGCAGCGAAGTCTCGGTCGAACATGAGGGGAGCGTTCGTGAAGGGTTCGCGTCTATCGTGCCACGACGAAATCGCTCCCGCGATCGCAGGGGAGAGGTATCGAGGCGATCTTGACGTTGATAGGGTGTTGCGATGAGACAAGCACTTCAGCGGACAATCTCGCATTGATGAAGAAGGCTCCATTGCAGGCGCTCCCGCACTGGTGACGAAGATTGCGGCGAGCACGGCCACAGTTGACCGAGGAGATAAACTGGAGGCATATCGGCGGGCACCATTCGGGGATATACGAATTTGGCAGAGTTGCGATCGTCAAAGCGATCGCGAGCAATCCGCTCTGAATAATGACGGTTTTACATCAAGAGCGGCTGAACAGCTCCGAACATCGAGGCTTCGCAAAGGCATTAACGCAAACGTCAACGAGATCGGGATGACTTTAGGAGAAGGAGTTATGGCTGCGCTACCGTTATCCTCTGATGCCGCGATCGCCGTTTTCCAAGGGCGGTGTTGAGGGTGGATTTGAACGTGATTGAAATGCGATCGCGGCATCAGAGGATAACGGTAGCGCA
>JBCBTL010000098.1:0-7683 GCA_039818705.1 Cyanobacteria bacterium J06639_1 | reverse complement strand
GTAGACGTCGTAGGGATTTCGGTAGATGTGAATGAATTTGGCATCGGGGAATAGTTCGAGCAGTTCGGAGATGCGTGAAGTGTTGGCGGGATTTTTGATGGCGAGCCGCTTGCCGCCGGAATGCAATGTCGTTTTTTTGAGAATGCTGACGTAGGCGCGTTTCCACGTTTCCTTTAGTTTGTCAGATACCCCTGCAAACAAGATGGCGCGATCGAAATGTTCGCCTAGGTATTTTGGGAAAAACCAGCCGTGGTAGAAGGACAGGGGGGTTAGGTTGCCGAGGGCGTATTCTTCCTCTTCGGGGACATCGAACGCATAGGCAACGTTGTCCATCGCTCGCTTAGAGGGGAATATTTGCGCGAGCAGCGGCGTCAGTGCCTTCATCGACGTCACGCTTAAAAACGTATCTGGCGAGAACGACTGTAGGCTCCAGACGAATCCCAAATTGTCATCCTGTGTCATCAGCCGGTGGATGTAGGTGGTGCCGCTGCGCCAATGACCGATGATGAAAATGGGCGGATGGAGAATTTCGGTACGCTCGACTTGGGCACCGTAACGCGCTCTTTCCAACCAGCGGGTAGGAGTGTTCAGCAGGCAAGAACCGAGAACGTACGCCGCTTTGGGCAAGTACTTCAGCTCGAAGCCGCCGCTCGATCGCAGGAGTTCGATTAAGTTCGCAAAAGACCCGTAGGCTAAAGGCTGACGGAGGAAGTCGAACGAACTGGATGTCTTCATGAGGGCGCTCTCTCGGCTACCAGGTCTGAGGTGGGTGGGATGAGTCCTTCTCGCGCGAGCCACTGGCGGGTGAGTTCCATGCCGCGATCGAGGTCGATCGCGGGTTCGTACCCCAATAGCGTTTTGGCTTTGGCAATGGAGTAGGGATAGGGGCGCGTCATGAAATCGACGGAGTCGGGGAAGAGATCGCACTCTCGGCCGAGCAGCTTTTGCCCCCACCCGCGCAAGCGAATCATGGTTTTTAGCATCCCGCCTGGCAGGGAGGTCAGACGAGGGGAGTGTCCGGCGATCGCCGCGATACGAGCGAAGTAGTCGTACCAAGACGTCGTCGCGCCATCCGTAATGTTGAAGGTTTGGCCGTAGCATTCGGCGGCGATCGCCAGAAAGATAGCTTCGACTAAGTTGTCGATGTAGACGTGATTGATGACTCCTGCCCCGCCGTTGGCAACGATAAAGGTGTTGTTCCGCATGAGCGACAGCGGTTGCAACACCCAGCCCGTGCCTCTGGGCCCGTAAACATCGCCCGGTCTTAGGACGATGACACCAAATTCGGGGGGGTGGTTGAGTGCTATCAGTTCGCGTTCGGCCTCGATTTTGGTGGTGCAGTAAGGATTGCCCTCGTCGCGGAGCGGCGCGTCTTCCGTGGCGAGGTTGGGATATGAAAATCCGTACACCATCACGCTCGACAGATGAATGAAACTAGTGACGTCGCTCTCTCTCGCTGCCCGAGCCATCGTGAGCGTGCCGTCTACATTGGCGCGACGAAAGTCGGCGAACGATCCTCCTTCTTTCACTCGGGCGGCGGCATGCAGGACGACATCTGCGCCTCGGCAGACCGTGGCGGCGATCGCTGGATCGGTGACGCTGCCGACCGTCACGTCTGCACCGAGGTCGCGAGCCGCTCGCGCACCAGCTTCGCTGCGCTGTAGTCCTTTGACTTTCATGCCTCGGGCGATCGCCATCTCAGCAGTACGTAAGCCGATAAAGCCACCAATGCCCGTTATTAAGAGGGTCTTACCGGATAGCTCCATCACTGTGCCCCTTGCAGAACGTTCGCATTGGTGGATGGATTCGAAGCGGGGGCGCGCTTGAGGGAATGGAAAAAGCGGCCTCCCAGCTCGATCTGTCCGTTCTGGCATCCCGACTTGAGGCGATCGAGCAGGTATCCCATATCACCCGCCAAGATGTTCGTCCCGTGGTCGGGTTCCACCAAACCAGCCAGCTTGAAGGAACCGCCAGCCTGCTGAGCTAGGTCGTACATGCCCAAGAAATTGAAGGCTCCCGATTCGAACGTGCCGCAGGGAACGGACGGATTCTGCATCCCGGCGCAGTATTCATCAGGTTGGAACCACTCGGCAGCAGGGTAACCGTGAAAGTGAACCATGGCGGCACCGTGTTCGATCGCCTCTGGGGTGTAGAGAGCCGCTCCGAGGGCAAGGGCGACCATCACGTAAAGGTCGTACGAGGGTTTCACGTCGGCTTTTTCGGCGTTGACGCCCTGCGGTAATTGCAGCAACAGTCGATCCTGAAGGCCAACTCTGACGACATCGCGGCGTAAGTTCAGGCTGGTTTTTTTAGACCCCGAACGGGAACTGACTAGCCAAATATCCGGGATTTGACGATAGACGGTTTCGCCTTGGATGCGAGTTTTTAAGTAGCGACGGCCGGTGTCGGTTTGGCGAACTTCGGCTGGGTCGAGATCGGTAGAAGGAGACAACGCTTGCCATTCTGTCGCCGAGATGTCGATGGGGCCGTCGTACTGAGGCGGTTCGGCGTACGCAATAAACCCGTAAGACACGCCCGTGCGGCCATTCGCAATCCAGTCCACAATGTCGCGATGAGATTTCTTTTTCACCACGTCGTCGAGCTTGAAGCCATCGGGCAACAGTCCGGTCGATTCCAAATCGCGACCCAGGCGCACCAGCATTTCGGCATAGACCGATTGCTGCGGGTCGTACTCGCCGATGTCGAAGCGACTGAGCGGCAGCGGCATCACCGGCACGAAAATCTTGGGGATTAACGATTTGGCGATGAAATTATCGATGTCTGCCGCCTGGTAGGTGGAGTCCGATAGATTCATGTTCAGGATCGAAAACATTTCATCGGAAATGCCGATCGCGATTTCGGAGAAGGTGCGCACGAGTGTGCCAACACCGAGAGGGATCTTTTTCGAGTAAGGCAAGTAGGGGCTGGTATAGGTGTAGTCGAATTCAGTTAAAACGATCACCTGGGTATTGGTAGGATCTTCAACCGCCTGGATGTTCGGCTCCGCCCAGCCAATGGCCTGCGAGATTTTCGTGGCCGAGAGTTTACGCCCCTTCAGGCGGAAGCGAGTGTAGAGCGCGTAGAGACTGTCGGCGATCGCACTTTTGACCGCGTCCACTGGCGACGGCGGTTTTTCGACGTCGATCGAGGCATTGATGTGGGATTGAACCACGCGAGTGGTGATTTCGAATTTCCGTTTGACGACAGGAACCTCGACTTCGTACTGATACTCGCGAGTCGCGGTTTCCCAGGGCACAACGGTTACGCCCATATCCTGCAGCTTGCGTTTGAGCTGCTTGCGAAAGGCAATGACGGTCTCATTTTTGAACCCGGAAGGCAGGGGTTTGAGCGTCACTTGCAGGTGACGAGCCATATCGCCAGGGTCGATGACTGGAGCCCGACCGTTATCGCGATCGCCTTTGCCACCACCGATCAATTTCCCTAGGGTTTGCAGGCTCATCCCCATGATGCCAACGCAGGTCGACTCAGTTTCCGCCGATGCCTGCTGTTCGCGCAACAGCGCCAGGATTTCAGGCTTGCGCTCGGTGAGTTCGGCGCGCAGTTCGGGAGTGAGGACTCCTTTGGGCGCTTGAATTTTCAGCTTGTCCTCAGTAACGCGCAGATCGACGCCGAGTTGCGACAGATTATCGATGAGTTGTCGAACGGTCATGACACTTGCCCTCCTGGAATGAACCCTCAACTAGCACTCAAATCCTTCAAATTTCGAATACTTCAACATCCGACTCGTCAATCTGACGGGCGAGATATTCTGACAAGGTCGCGATCGTGGGGTAGCGGGCTAACATCAGCGGCGTGACATCCACCGGCATGCGCTGCTTAGCCGCACTAGCAATTCCGATCGCCAATACGGAATCTAGGCCGTAACTATCGAACGGCACGTCGGGATCGAGACTGCTCGGATCGACCCCCAGCTCTTCGGCAATTTGGGCGATCGCCCAAGCGCGAATCTCAGCTTCGTTGGTCAGCGGTGCTAAAGTCTTGGTCTTGCGAGAGGCAGCAGGTTTGGCGGCAGGTGCCGAACGCGCGGGCTTACGACTTGCTTTGGATGGCTTGACTTGGGTTGGTTTTGCTCTTGTCTTCGCGTTTGGCTCGCGATCGCTACGCTTCTCAGTCTCAACGGTCGGGTCAGTTTCGCCGCGTGGGTCAGCCGCCGCTTGCTGTGGTGCCGACTCGAACCAGTAGCGCTGTTTTTGCCACGCATAGGTGGGCAGCTCGACTTTTTGGCGGGGATAGGGGCGATCGAAGCTCTCCCAGTCTGGCGTTGCACCCGCTACATAGGCGGCACTCAAACTATCCAGCAGTTGCACCCAAACCTCGCTGGAGGACGTCACACTGGGCAACCACTGCCCTTGCCAATCGGCCAAGCATTCCCGCCCCATCGCGATCGCCGTGGCTCCTGGGCTGACATCGAGAAATGCATCGATATCGCGCTCAGCTACCGCCGCGATCGCCTCTGTAAAGCGGGTGGGCTGACTGGCTTCGCGCCGCCAATAATCAGCAGCAGCCATCTCTGTATCGGCGCGAGTTCCCGTGATGGACGAGGCGATCGCGATGGCGGGCTTGTGGAACGTAACGGCTTCAAGTGCTCGCGCGAATGTTTCCGGTGGTTTTTCTACACTGTTTTCGGGGGACGTGTCTGAGAGCGATCGCCCCCGCTCGATCGCCAGCCGTAACGCATCCTCAAGCGTGAAGATGTCCGCCACACAAGCCGCGACGTATTCGCCGACCTCAAGCCCTACGACCGCCGCAGGTTCGATTCCCCACGACCTCCACATCTGAGCTAGGGCGTATTCGAAGGCAAACAGAGCCGGTTGCGCACTGGCAGGCTCGCAGGTGAAGGCAGCGTCAGACTCGATAACCTCCAAAAGGGGGCGGGTCATCTGGGGAGCCAATAGATCCGCACAGCGATCCAAACTCTGTCGAAATGCAGGTTGCGTGTCGTACAGATGCCTCACTGCGCCCTCGGGAAGCGAACCTGCTTGGCCGAAGAGAAACGCGAGCTTCGGGGGTTCCGTTCCCCGTCCGACGCGCGCGCCGTCTGCCACCTCTCCCTGACCGTATGCAGCTACCTGCTGCTGTAGTTGTGATGTCGTGTTTGCAACCGCACAGAAGCGATGGGCAAAATGCGATCGCCCCACGTTAGCGGAATGACAGATGTGAGCTAATGCGTCATCCGGTTGGTCTGGCAAGAACTCAGCGTACTTGCGGGCGAGCTGTTGCAGCGCCGCAGGGGTTTTGGCCGAGAGCGTAAAAAGATGGTGAGAGCGATCGCGATCGGAGGATCGGACGGGTTCGAAAACAGGAGCCTCTTCGAGAATGGCGTGGGCGTTAGTGCCGCCAAATCCGAAAGCGCTGACCCCAGCCAAGCGTCGCTCGTCGGCCGGGACGAGCCAGGGCAGCCGCTCGGTGCCGACTTTGACTGGAATGCGCTCCCACTCGACGTTTGGATTGAGTTCAGTCACGTTGAGGTGGGGCGGGATGGTGCGGTGCTGCATGGCTAGCACCACTTTGATCAGGCTGGCGATTCCGGCTCCCCCTTCCAAATGACCGATATTGGTTTTGACCGTGCCGACAGTTAAAGGCCGGTCTGCCGGGCGATTTTGGCCGTAAGTTGCTGCCAATGCTCCTACTTCAATCGGTTCGCCCAGTGCCGTTCCCGTCCCCTGCACTTCCACGTAGCTGACGCGAGCCGGGTCAACCCGCCCGCTGTCGAGTGCAGCACGAATCACGGCTTGTTGAGCGAGACCGTTGGGGGACATCAAACTGCTGCTGCGACCATTGTGGTTAACGGCAGTCCCGCGAATCAGAGCCAACACGCGATCGCCGTCGCGCTCGGCGTCGGACAGGCGCTTTAGCACGATCGCGCCACAGCCCTCGCCGCGCGAATAGCCGCTGGCTGAGGCATCGAACGTCCGGCAGCGACCGTCAGCATCGAGCATGTGCGCCCGCGAAAACGCAATGCTGGTTTCGGGCGAAAGCAGCACGTTCACGCCCGCCGCGATCGCGGTGGAACATTCGCCATTGCGCAAACTCTGACAGGCCAAATGCACGGCGACCAGCGACGACGAACAGGCCGTATCGACCGATAGGCTGGGGCCTCTCAAGCCCAATACGTAAGACACCCGACCGGCGGCAACGCTAATGGCATTGCTCGTGCCGTAGAAGGCGTCGATATTCGAGCGATCGCCGCTGCCGACTAAAGCCTTACCGTAGTCGTTACTGCAAATCCCGACGAATACGCCCGTGTCCGTGTTCGCCAAACTCTGAGGCGGGCAATTGGCTCGCTCCAAGGCCTCCCAGCTCGTTTCCAACAGCAATCGTTGCTGCGGATCTAAGCTTCGCGCTTCTCGGGCAGAAATCCCGAAAAACTGGGCGTCAAATCGGTCGATGTCGTCGAGAAATCCGCCTTTGCGGGTGGCGATTTTGCCCGGCGCGTCGGGGTCGGGGTCGTACAGTGCCTCGGCATCCCAACGGTCAGCGGGTACGTCGGCGATCGCGTCCTCGCCGTCGTGCAGCAGTTGCCAAAATGCCTCGGGGCGATCGGCACCGCCTGGATAGCGACAGGCCATCCCGACGATCGCCAGCGGTTCGTATCGCGCCGCTTCAATGGCATCGAGTTTGGCCTGCATGGTTTCAATGGCTACGAGAGCCCGCTTCACAGCAGACATCGAGCGATCTCGGTCGGTGGTATGGGTCATGAGTTCGCTACCTCCAGGTCTGCCATATCTGTGAAATTGAGTCTGTGGAATGCTGCCGCCAGCTTGCGATGGTCGGTAAAGCTCTGAGGTCGATCCATCGCGATCGCCAACTCAATGCAGACACTGCGGTCGCGCTGAAAGAGGGGTAGATAAGAGAATTAATTGGCTGATACATCACCTAAAACCTCAAGCCGTCCAACTTACTCAGCAGCAACGCTTCGGCCTCGCTTTCGGTCATTTCTTCCACCGCCAATCGGGTCGCATCTGCATGAGGCTTCCCATTCGCGATCGGCTCCTCAACTCGAACCGCCGTAGGCGCATCCGCAGGAGTCGCGGCGGGCAGCACCTCGCGGGCGAAATAGTCGGCCAGATCTTCAACCGTGGGGTAGTCGAAGGCTAACGTGGCCGACACCGAGCAGCCGAAGCTACTCTGCAAGCGATTGCGCAGCTCCACCGCCATCAACGAGTCCATGCCCAAATTGGCAAAGCCTTCTCGCACGTCCACTTGACTGGGCGAAGACAGCCCCAAAACCTTGGAGATTTGCAGACGTAGGTGCTCCACCAGCAGAGATTGGCGATCGCCAGCCGGAGCCGCATCCCAGCGAACGAGGAAGTCCGAGCGCAAGCCGGAATCACTACCCGCATCGGCGGCCACAAACGCCTCGAACAAAGGCGGAACGTTGCCCGGCGGAAACTGTCGCATAAAGGTCGGCCAGTCGATCGGAATCGCACCCACCTGACCCGATCGATCCAGCAGGTCGCCCAGGGCTTGCAAGCCGGAATCTAGGGCAATCGCTTGAATGCCCTGAGCGTCCCATCGGAGTCGGTCGCGATCGCTCAGGGTCGCCGCCATCCCTCCGGTGCTCCACGGCCCCCAGTTGATACTCAACCCCGGCAATCCCTGCCCGCGCCGATACTCCGCCAACCCGTCCATAAATCCATTCGCTGCTGCATAATTCCCCTG
>JBCBTL010000097.1:0-7721 GCA_039818705.1 Cyanobacteria bacterium J06639_1 | reverse complement strand
GCGGACGGACGCAACGGCGGCTCCTTCCAAGTTCGAGAGCAACACGCGCCGCAGCGCATTCCCCACGGTCGTTCCTTGACCGCGCTCTAACGGAGCTAAGACGAACTTGCCGTAGCTAACGCCGGACTCTTCCTCAAAAGATTCGACGCACTCGGTCTGGTAGGTTGCCATCAACACGTCTCCCTGTGCCGTAAGTCTGGAACTGGCTGAATAAAACCGCGATCGCGGCTGAGTCTTCTGCGCAGAAGCTGCAATGTCAGATAAGCGATATCCGAGTTGAGATACCGATTACACGCGCCGACGCTTGGGGGGGCGGCAGCCGTTGTGAGGAATGGGGGTCACATCCCGGATCAAGGTGATTTCCAACCCAGCCGCTTGTAACGCCCGAATTGCCGTTTCGCGACCAGCCCCCGGCCCACTCACCATGACTTCGATCTGGCGCATGCCGTTATCGATCGCGGTTTTAGCCGCACTTTCAGCCGCAGTTTGAGCGGCGAACGGAGTGCCTTTCTTCGCGCCTTTGAAGCCACTCGACCCAGCCGTCGCCCAAGAGATAGCCGCCCCAGACGGATCGGTGATGGTGACGATGGTGTTGTTGAAGGTCGATTGGATGTAGGCAACGCCGTTGGGAACGTTCCGTTTGACCTTTTTGCCGCGCCGTGGCTTCTGAGCCATGATTGGGATTCCTTAGTTGGGGGTGGATGGGGGATGGTATGGGGATCGAGCGTGGGGCACAACGTGCGCGCCCGCAATGGTCACCCCGAGTTGTAAAACTCGTGCGGTTCCTTCGTGCGTCGCATCTCGATCCAGCCGGACGCAGACGCAAGTCCGTCGGAAACTCGCGAAAGCCCACGCTGGAAATAGCTCTTATCCAGCACGGGCGGAAATCTGGACGTTAGCGACCGACTTTCTTCTTGCCAGCCACAGTTTTGCGACCGCCCTTGCGGGTGCGGGCATTCGTGCGAGTGCGCTGACCGCGAACGGGTAATCCCGTCCGATGCCGACGACCGCGCAAACAACCAATGTCCATCAGGCGCTTGATATTCATCGCCTGCGTGCGGCGCAAGTCACCTTCAATTTGGTACTCGCCTTCAACCACTGCGCGAAGCGCTGCCACCTCAGCATCAGACAAATCGCGGGTGCGAGTGTCGGGGTTGACATCGGTTTTGCTCAAGATCTCCTGAGATCTCGACAAACCCACGCCGTAGATGTAGGTCAGAGCAATCTCAATTCGCTTGTCTCGGGGGAGATCGACCCCTGCTACTCGTGCCATAAGTCTTGGGTGTCCTCTTCAGATCAGCCTTGGCGCTGCTTGTGCTTGGGGTTTTCGCAAATCACCATCACGCGACCGTGACGACGAATGACTCGACACTTGTCGCACATTCTGCGAACCGAGGGCCTGACCTTCATGGGTTGTGTACAAAATAATCAGCAAATAACCATGATAGGCTAACTCGGCAGCCGCGTCAAAAGATTTTTTAAGGTTCGGCTGATGAGACCTTTGCTAGAGCTAAGCGGCTACCTCACGACGAAGGTTCGATCCCCGAGCAGTGAAGCAATTGAGGGCGATCGCGAGCTTACTTTTTCCGCAAGCGATAGGTGATGCGACCCTTCGTAAGGTCGTAGGGAGTGAGTTCGACTTTGACGCGATCGCCGGGCAAGATTTTGATGTAGTGACGGCGAATCTTGCCGGAGATGTGGGCGAGAACGTTGAATCCGTTGTCTAAGTCAACTCGAAACATGGCATTGGGCAGAGATTCGGTGACCACGCCCTCCATTTCAATGACATCCTGTTTAGCCAAGCTGCTAAACCTCCTAAGTGGTGATTTTTGCTCCGCTCTCCATTGTCGCAAGCAATAGGGGGCTTGCCTAGTGCGCGGACAGACTCGTGAGGATTTCGCACCCCGTCTGAGTGACGAGAATCGTATGTTCTCGCTGCGCCGAGCGGACGTTATCGAGACTCACGACCGTCCATCCATCAGCAGCCACGCCTATCCGACTGAATTCGAGCAGGGCAATGGGTTCGACCGCGATCGTCATCCCAGACTGCAAGCTCGGGTTCGGCAGCGCTTCAGAGCGGTAATTGGGTACGGGTGGATACTCGTGCAAATTGCGCCCGATGCCGTGGCCGATGTAGTGATGCGGTACGACCAGCCCGCTGGCTCCGAGCGAGTCTTCGATTGCGGCGGAGATTTCCTGGAGTTCTACTCCATCACGGACGGTGGCTATCCCCTCCACGAGCGCCCGTTCGACTGATTCGACGAGATGGCGATCGCGATTGCTCACGGGGTCGATCGCGATTGTCAGCGACGAGTCCGCGTGCCAGCCTTCGAGACACGCCCCCACGTCAATCTTGACGAGATCGCCGGGGGCAATCTCATGCCGGTCTGAGGGGAGTCCGTGGACGAGTTCGTGATTCAAACACGTACAAGTCGCTGCTGGAAAGCCGCGATAGCCTTTGAAGCTGGGAATTGCGCCGCGATCGCGAATGTATGCTTCCGCAAAGCGATCGACATCCGCCGTCGTCCAGCCGGGGGCGAGGCGCGATCGTAGTTCTTCCAGCAGGTCTCCCACAATGCCTCCAGCCCGCCGCATGTGTTCGATCTCCCGCTCGGAACGAATCGGAATGCGACGGGCACTAGTCACCATTCGATGAGTGGAAGGCATGCTCGGGCGCGAGGGACTAACCGACCGCGGACTTAAGCTGTGCGAAGACCTTTTCGGGAGGCTGGTTGCCGTCGATGGTTTCCAAGCCCGTCTCTTGCTGGTAATGAGCGATGAGAGGCTCGGTCTGCTGGCGGTAGACGACTAAGCGATTGCGGATCACGTCTTCGCGATCGTCGGCGCGGCCTCGCTGCAACATGCGCTGCACGATTTCATCGTCGGGCACGTCGAGGAGAATCACGCGATCGCAGCTCTGCCCTAACTTATCGAGTAAGGTCTTCAAACTGCCTGCTTGCGGCACGTTGCGAGGAAACCCATCCAGAATCCATCCGGAGTGCGCGGCTTCGCTCTGAAGCTGCTCCTCAATCAGGCCAATGACGACTGTATCCGGTACGAGATCGCCTTTGTCCATGTAGGACTTGGCTTCAACCCCGAGCGGAGTTTGTGCCTTGACGGCGGCGCGCAGCAAATCGCCCGTCGAGATTTTAGGGATGTCGTAAGCTTCGGCCAGTTGAGCAGCTTGAGTGCCCTTCCCGGCTCCGGGAGGGCCTAACAAAATGATGCGGGGCACTATTGGTCTACCATCCTCTCGTAACGCTGAGAAATCACGTAAGTCTGCACTTGCTTAGACGTGTCGATCGCCACACCCACCAAAATCAGCAGTGATGTCGCGCCAAATCCTTGAAACGTGGTTACGCCTGTCGCACGCTCGACAATCGTGGGTACGATCGCCACACTCCCTAAGAACAGAGCGCCGAGTAAAGTCAAGCGGTTCAAGACGCGCTCGATATACTCCGACGTCGCGCGACCAGGACGAATGCCGGGAATGCTCGATCCCATCTTCTTCAGGTTCTGAGCCACGTCCACCGGATTCACGATCAGCGAAGCGTAGAAGTAGCTGAAGAACAGAATCAGTGCGAAGTAGAAGACGATGTACGTCCAAGACGTAGGTGACAAGAAATTGGCAATGTTCACCAGGGTCTCGTTCTGGGAGAAGTTCGCAACCGACGCGGGCAGAATCAGCATGGCCGACGCGAAAATAATCGGCATCACGCCACCCTGATTGAGGCGCAGGGGCAAGTAGTTCTTTTGTTCGCGATAGAGCTTGCGACCCACCTGACGCTTCGCCGACACGATGGGAATGCGGCGAGTTCCTTCCTGAACGAAGACAATGCCAACAATCATGGCCAGGAACACGACCACCAGCAAAATGATGCCGCCGAGGTTCGAGCTATCCGCCCGCGCCAAGCTAACCGTCTGAGACAATGCGCGGGGCAACGTTGCCACGATGTTGACGAAAATCAACAGGGACGCGCCGTTCCCAATGCCGCGCTCGGTGATCAGCTCGGACGCCCACATCACGAACATGGCACCTGCGGTCAAGGCCAAGGCCGTTTCAAACACGAACGCAAACGGTGACGGGTCGATCGCGAACGGCATCACCCAAAATGAGATGCCGACGCTTTGAATCAACGCAAATCCCAACGCCACGTAGCGTGTATAGCTAGCGATTTGGCGGCGACCGGCTTCCCCTTCGTTCTTCTGCAAGTTTTCTAGGCTAGGCAGAGCTGAAGTGAGCAGCTGCAGGATGATCGAGGCGTTAATGAACGGCATGATGCCTAACGCAAACACCCCTAATGCCGACAGACCGCCACCCGAGAAGATATCGACAAAACCCAACACTGAGTTGTTGGCGATGCTCTCTGCAAACGCTTGGCGGTCAATGCCGGGGATGGGAATGTAAATCCCCAAGCGCACTAATAACAAAACCCCGAGGGTGAGAAAAACTCGACCCCGCAATCCAGCAGACTGTGCCATCTGCGCGAAAGTCTCTTGGGGGGAGGGTGTCGATCCCCTATTCACGACCATAGCGACTGCTCCTGCTTCTTTGCCAAGCCTTCAGCTCTGTAGATAGAAAAGCTAAAAGGATTTCTTAAAGTTTACCGCTCTTGCCCTGTCTCTCGCGGAGAAGTGGCAATTTGCCATCGAATATCTGCACGAATGCCTAGAAATAAATAAAGCGATCGCCCCTTGAAGAGCGATCGCCCAGACTCGCCCACTGTAAAAGCGATCGAATTATGCAGCCGATTCGTCCGAAGGCAATACGACGCTACCGCCCGCCTTCTCAATCTTGGTGCGAGCTGATTTCGTCACTGCGGCTGCTTTCACCGTCAGCTTTACCGACAGCTCGCCATCGCCGAGGATTTTGAGCGCGCCCTTGTTAGCCGTGACGATGCCTTCTTCCATCAACGAATCCAAAGTCACTTCCGTGCCAGCCGCCAAGTCAGCTAAATCGCCAACGTTAACGATGGTGAAATGCTTGGGATTGATGATTTTGAAGTGCTTGAGCTTGGGCAAGCGACGGTACAGGGGCATTTGACCGCCCTCAAAACCGGGGCGCGTGCCGCCACCCGAGCGAGCCTTCTGGCCTCGCATACCTTTGCCACCCGTCGCACCCTGTCCTGCCGAAATCCCGCGACAGAGACGGCGGCGACGGCGGGTCGAACCGGGTTGGGGCTTAACGTCGGACAGACGCATGATGAAGGTCTCCTTGTGGGGCGATCGCGCGGTGAATTCGCGCTGCTTAAACGGCGTAAAGCTTTTCGACGGGGATATCGCGCTCGGCGGCGACAGAGGCAAACGTACGCATCTGACGCAGCGCTTCGACGGTGGCGCGAGCGTTACTGAGAGGGTTGCTCGACCCCAACTGCTTGGCGAGGGCGTTGCGCACGCCAGCCAATTCCAACACGGTGCGGATGGAACCGCCCGCGATGACTCCAGTACCTGGAGCGGCGGGCATCACCAAAACAGACGCGCCACCCTGGATGCCTTGCATGCGGTGAGGCAGCGAGTACGAGGAGGTCAACGGCGCATCGACTAAATGCTTCTTGCCGTCCGATACCGCTTTTTTCACAGCACCGATCACGTCGTTGGCCTTACCAACGCCAACGCCCACCTGACCTTTCTCGTTGCCGACGATGACGACGGCGCGGAAGCTCAGCTTTTTACCGCCTTTCACCACTTTCGTGACGCGGCGAATTTGAACGACGCGCTCTTGCCATTCGCTCTGCTCGCGCGGCTCGCGGCTCTTTCTACCTTTACGACGTTGTTGTTCGGCCATGATGATGGTGCATCCAGTGGGGTTGAGAAATCCTGCGGAGAGTCTTAGAAATTCAGTCCGGCTTCGCGAGCCGCTTCTGCTAAAGCCTTGACGCGACCGTGGTAGAGCTTGCCGCCGCGATCGAACACGACATCCTTAACTCCTGCTTTGATGGCGCGCTCGGCCACTTGCTTGCCAACTGCCGCTGCCGCCTCTTGAGTTGCGGAAGAGTCGAGCTTGGCGCGCAAGTCAGCATCTAGCGTAGAAGACGAAGCTAGCGTGTGCTGAGCCACGTCGTCGATCACCTGGGCGTAGATGTGCTGGTGCGAGCGGAAGACTGCCAACCGAGGACATGCGCTCGTGCCGGAGACTTTGCGGCGGATGCGCCGATGGCGGCGCTGGGTAGTGACTTTACGACCGAGTTTCATGGCTTACTTCTTCCCAGACTTACCAGCTTTGCGACGAACCATTTCTCCGGCATAGCGAATGCCTTTGCCCTTGTAAGGCTCGGGCGGGCGCACGTCGCGAATGCGCGCTGCCGTATTGCCAACCAATTCTTTGCTAATCCCCGACACGATCACGTTGGTGTTCGCTTCTACTGCCATCGTGATACCGGCAGGAGGGGGAATTTCCACCGGATTGCTATAGCCGACATTCAGCACTAGCGTCGTCCCTTTCATGGCGGCGCGATAACCTACGCCCTGGATTTCCAGCCGCTTTTCAAACCCTTTCGACACGCCGTCCACCATATTGGCGACGAGCGTGCGGCACAGGCCGTGCATCTGCCGCGCCTTGCGCGAATCTTCCGCCGGAGAGACAGCCACTTCGCCATCTTCGAGCTCGACGGCAATCTGGGCGGGAATTTCGCGCTTCAGCTCGCCTTTCGACCCCTTGACGGAAACGTTTTGGCCGTCGACTTTGACTTCGACACCTTTGGGGACGGGAATGGGTTTCTTACCAATACGTGACATGGGGACTCCTACGCGATCGCCAAACGGCAGACTCTCTCTTGGGTTAGCAGACTCTCTCTTGGGTTAATAGACGTAACACAGCACTTCGCCACCCACACCGCTGCGACGAGCGTCGCGGTCGGTCATGACACCGCTGGAAGTGGAGACGATCGCGATGCCGATGCCGCCCAACACCCGCGGGAGTTCTTTGCGGTTTTTGTAGACCCGCAATCCCGGGCGGCTGACCCGCTTGAGGGACGTGATGATGGGTTTGCGATCGCGGCCTTTGTATTTGAGGGCGATCTGTATCATGCGGGTGATTCCTTCGCCCGACTCCTCGAAATCACTCACGAATCCTTCTTCCTTGAGGACGCGCGCGATGTTGCGGGTCATCTTGGTGGAGGGAACCGCGACGGACTCGTGGCCAACCAAGTTGGCGTTGCGAATCCGAGTGAGCATGTCAGAGATGGTGTCGTTCGTGGCCATGAGTGGCGTTCCTCTAAGCCTGTAGTGCGATTGCGGACGTGGAAAGATGCGGCATGGTGGGATTTTCTCCAGAGCGGTCTAGGAGTTAAGACGAGAAGGGCATTCCCATCGCTTTGAGCAGGGCGCGCCCGGACTCGTCGTCGGTGGCCGTGGTGACGATGGAGACATCCATCCCGCGAATCTGGTCGATCTTGTCGTACTGGATTTCGGGGAAGATGAGCTGCTCTTTCAAGCCCAGGGTGTAATTGCCGCGTCCGTCGAAACTCTTGGGGTTGACCCCGCGAAAGTCGCGAATGCGGGGCAGGCAGACGTTGAGTAGGCGATCGACGAAGGCGTACATCTTTTCGCGACGCAGCGTCACCATCAAACCCACAGGCATTCCTTCGCGAATCTTGAATCCGGCGATCGCCTTCTTAGCCCTGGTAATCACAGGCTTTTGGCCGGTGATGAGGCTGATTTCGGCGATCGAAGACTCTAGCGCTTTAGCATTCTGCGAAGCTTCGCCCAAGCCGCGATTGATC
>JBCBTL010000096.1:0-7735 GCA_039818705.1 Cyanobacteria bacterium J06639_1 | reverse complement strand
CGCGCGGGCTTCCGGTCGCAGTCGCGCGCCCTGACAACTGGGACAGGGGCGATCGACCATGAACTTTTCCAGTTTTTCGCGATAGGAGTCCGATTTCGCCTCGCGATGGTGGCGTTGAAGCTGCGGAATCACGCCTTCAAATGGACGGGTGTAGCCTTTCGACTTGCTGTTACTGTAGCGAGATTCAGATTGAATGAAAATTTCTTCTTCCGAGCCATAAAGAACGATGTCCCGCTGCTCGTCTGACAGGGAATCCCAGGGGTCGCGAATGTCGAAGTTGAAGGCTTGCGCTGCGCCGACGAGCAAAGACAAGTAATAGGGATTGTCTTTCTCGGCCCAGGGGGCGATCGCCGCATACACCGGCAACGTCGGGTCGGGCACCACCAAATCGGGCTCGAACGTCGGAATCGAGCCGAGGCCGTGGCAGGTGGGACACGCTCCCACCGGGGAGTTAAACGAAAATAAGCGCGGCGACAGCTCGTCCATCATCGAGCCGTGGACGGGACAGGCAAAATGCTCGGAGAAGATGAGTTCGGTGTCTTTCTCGTGGCGGTACTGTCCAGCAGATTCAGCCGCCTTCAAAATCGTGCCGAGTTCTGCTTCATCGCGGGGCATCAGCTCCACCATCGCCACCCCTTCTGCCTGCTTGAGACAGGTGGTCAGCGAATCAACTAGACGCTCCTCGATTTCGGGCTTTTTCACGAGGCGATCGACCACGACTTCAATCGAGTGAGCCGTGTTCTTTTTGAGTTTGATGTTGTCGCTCAGCTCTTGCACCACGCCGTCCACTCGAACCCGCACGAATCCTTGCGAAGCCAGGCTAGAGAGCAGGTTAGCGTGCGTGCCCTTCTGCTTGCGCACCACCGGAGCCAGCAGTTGAAAGCGAGTGTTATCCGGCAGCTTCATCACCTGATCGGCAATTTGATCCACCGTTTGCGGAGAAATCACGCGATCGCATTCGGGACAGTGGGGCGTACCAGCGCGCCCGTACAGCAAGCGCAAATAGTCGTAAATCTCCGTCACCGTCCCCACCGTCGAGCGTGGGTTGTGGCTGGTGGATTTTTGATCGATGGAAATCGCCGGACTGAGCCCTTCAATGCGATCGACATCCGGTTTGTCGAGCTGCCCCAAAAACTGGCGGGCATAGGCGCTCAGCGATTCAACGTAGCGGCGCTGCCCTTCCGCAAAAATCGTGTCGAAGGCCAGCGAAGACTTCCCCGAGCCAGAGACCCCCGTAAACACGACGAGGCGATCGCGGGGAATCGTTACGTCCACGTCCTTCAGATTGTGCTGCCGAGCGCCCACCACTCGAATTTCGTTGCGTTCTGACCGAGCGCGGTTCGATTGGGCTCTAGGCATGGCGCTAAGTGTAACGACGGCTTCACCAATCTTAACGACTGATGCCGCGATCGCGATACGAGTTTGCAGCCATCTCTTCGCCCGCATCGCGATGGGTGTGTGGCCGAACACACGACGATCGCGCATCATCACAAAGCGCTAGCGTTCGGGCGATCGCTCCTGATTGCGTCGATCCAAAAATTGAAGCTGACTGTAAAGCATTTCCATTTGCGGCACTTGAACGCCGGCTTCTCGGGCTGCTCGCACCGGATTGCCGACGATCGCTTCCACTTCTAAAGGCCGTCCGGCATCGAAATCGAGTTTCATGCTGGTTTTGTAGGGCTTCATCTCCGCCGTGTTGTCCAGCATCTTCTGGACGAAATCCTCGGGAATTCTCACGTCATACGCGGCGGCGGCAGCAACGACCTCGTGCATGAGGGTTTCGCTGAGCGATCGCGTGGCCGCGCAGGTCATCATCTCGCTCGTGAGTGCGTCGAGAATCACCGAGAGACTGTTAAACGGAACGTTCCACACCAGTTTTTGCCAGCGTGCCATCAGTAAATTGCGACTGAATTGGTAGGGGATATTGGCCAGTTTGAAGTCAGCCGCGAGTTGTGCAATCGCCGGAGTGATGCCCTGCGGTTCGTAGCCCGCTGCGTAGGCGGCCAGCAATATCCGACCGTAGTCGAGATGGCGTATGTGTCCGGGCGCGACTTTGTTCGAGCAAATAAAACAGAGCCCGCCGACGATGGGAACGCGATCGCTCTCCACCCGTTCGCCCAAGGCGCTAGCCACGTCTACTTCAGCCCCCAATCCGTTCTGCAGCGTCAAGACAACCGTTCCCGGACGCACGACTGGCATCAGTAACTCGGGCAGAAGATGATTTTGGGTGGTTTTGAGCGCCACGATCGCGACGTCACAAGGGGGCATGTCGCTAGCGCGGTTGTAAGCATTCACCTCGGGAAGGTCAATATCGCCCGCGACAGATTCCACCTTGAGCCCGCGATCGCGGACGCGCTCGTAATCGCTTCTGAGCAGAAAATGCACGGCACACCCAGCCTGCTGCAAGCGCGCGCCGTAGTAGCCGCCCAGCGCACCCGTACCGATGATGGCGTAGCTGCGGGGGGGGAGGGCTAAGCGATCGCCATTCGTCATCACTCCTCCTGAGGGCTGCAAGCACTAACAATTATCAAGCTAGCTCGAACGGCTCGCTTCGGCTGGGTAGGCTAAGAGTATCGAGACATACATTGCCTCGGTATTAGAAGTTATGTCGAACCAGCTTTGCCGCGCCCGCGCGCTATCTATGACGTGAAGCTAAATGTCCTGAAGCTGGGCGGCAAAGGAGCGATTTGTGAGTCACACCCTATTTGAAGAAGCTAGCCAACGACTGCAAAAAGCGCTGGCTCACGTCAAATTGACAGACGACGCGATCGAGCATCTAAGGCACCCGAAATGTGCTCTTTCCGTCTCAATTCCGGTGCGAATGGATGACGGCAGACTGCGCATGTTCGAGGGCTATCGAGTGCGCTATAGCAATATTCGCGGCCCCTCCAAGGGTGGGATTCGCTTTCATCCCAACGTCACTCTCGATGAAGTCACGTCGCTGGCGTTTTGGATGACGTTTAAGTGTGCGGTGATGAATGTGCCATTCGGGGGCGCAAAAGGGGGCATTACCCTCAACCCGAAGGAATTATCCAAGTTCGAGCTAGAGCGGTTGAGTCGCGGATATATCGACGCGATCGCGGATTTCATCGGCCCCGACGTAGACATTCCCGCCCCCGATGTCTACACCAACTCCACCATCATGGGCTGGATGATGGATCAGTACAGCATCATCTGTCGCCACCTCGTCCCCGCCGTGATTACGGGCAAGCCTCTGGCGATGGGGGGCAGTCAGGGGCGCGAGTCAGCTACCGCGATGGGTGCTTACTTCACCATGGCAACGATATTGCCGAAGTTCGAGAAGTTTCCCAACACCACGACAGTAGCCATTCAAGGATTTGGCAACGCTGGCTCAATTCTGGCGCAGTTGTTATTCGATGCTGGATACAAAGTAGTGGCGGTCAGCGATTCCAAAGGGGGGATTTATGCCCCAGAGGGACTAGATATTCCGAGCATTCGGCAAGTGAAAGAGCGCGATCGCCAAATGCAAGCCGTTTACTGCGAAGGTTCGGTATGCAGCTTGGTCGAACACACCAAATTGAGCAATGCAGAACTCTTAGAACTCGACGTTGACGTTCTCATTCCAGCAGCACTAGAAAATCAAATTACAGCGGAGAATGCCGAAAATATTAAAGCCAAGTACATTTTTGAAGTTGCCAACGGCCCCATCACCCCAGCCGCCGATGACATTTTGGACGCGCGCGGCATTCTCCTCGCACCCGACATTTTGGTAAATGCAGGCGGCGTAACCGTGAGCTACTTCGAGTGGGTGCAAAACCGCCTCGGCCAATATTGGAGCCTAGAGGAAGTCAACTGCCAGCTCAAAGACAAAATGGTGGAAGAAACCGATCGCATCTGGCAGCTCAGCCAAGAGAAGTCGATCTCGATGCGAACGGCTGCCTACGTTCACGCCCTGAGAAGGCTGGGAGAAGCGATCGACGTGCGCGGCACTCGCGATTATTTTCGAGGGAAAGTGTAGTGCGCGCTTGCCTCAGGTGAAGAGAAACTCCTCAAGCGGTTGGGTCACGCGTCTTTCAGAAAATTCACTAGGGCGTTGAGCTTCTCCCATCCCGCTCCGCTGGTGAGGATTTCCAGCGATCGCGCGATCCCCTCTTGCCAGGTCGAAACCTCCCCCGCCACGTACAGCCCTAGCGCCGCATTCAACGCCACCGCATTCCGCTGCGCCTCAGTTCCCTTGCCTTGCAACACTCCCGAGAGGATGGCGGCATTCTCCTCTACCTCGCCACCGCGCAAGTCATCAAGTGTCGCCGGGGGTAAACCCAACTCGTGCGGATCGAGCACGTCGGGACTGACGGCTCCCGCTTGCAAAACCGCTAAATCGGTGGGTTGTCCCAAACCAGCTTCGTCCAATCCTTCGCGACCGTGGAGGGCGATCGCGCGATCGCATCCCAACAGCCGCAGCGCCTCCGCCATCGTCACCACCAAGCTGGGATGATAAACCCCCACCACCTGTCCGGTCGGCCCCAAAGGGTTCACCAACGGCCCCAGCAAATTAAAAATCGTCCGCACCTTCAACGTCTTGCGATAGGGAACCACCGCTTTCATAGCCGGATGCCATCCAGGGGCAAACAAAAATGTAATCCCAACTGCATCAACTGCCGCCCTGATCTTCTCGGTGGGAGCGGCTAAGTTCACGCCGAGTGCTTCTAAAACGTCTGCCGAGCCAACTTTACTGGAGGCCGAACGATTGCCGTGTTTGGCAACGGGAATCCCCGCAGCAGACGCAACAAAAGCTACTGCGGTCGAAATATTGAACGTCCCCGAGCCGTCTCCCCCCGTCCCGCAAGTGTCAATCATCACCGGAAGATCTAGCGGCTGTCCGGCGGAGGCTTTTTGCAACACCCGCGCCATCCCCGCCAGTTCGGGAGCGGTAACGCCTTTGGCTTGCAGCGCTGCCAATAGTGCCCCGGATAGCACGTCGGGAATCTGAGCTTGCAACCAACCGTCCATCAACTGTTCGGCCTGAGCCTCCGACAGCGATTCGCGATCGAGCAACTGCTGAAGCAACGTCGGCCACAGGTCAGGAGAAGAGGCAACCATGATTGATATTCACCCAGAGAAAAACTTGTCCGCGATCGCTTTCATCTCGCGAGAGTGTTTCTCGCCACGCACTCGCGCGAACGGCTGATATCTAGTGTGTGAGGTCAACGCCCCATTCAGTACCGATTACCACTGGATCACTTTATTTTTGACCGCCACCATACACATGGCAACGCGAGGATTCGTTTCGTCTTCAGCGCCGTAGACATCTAGCTTTTCTTTGAGGCGCTGGATGCAGTTTTGGACGGTCTTTTTGCTGGTGTGGATGCGATCGGCGATCGCCTGATCGGTCAGCGCGTCTTTGCACAGCAGCGTTAGCACTTCCACTTCCCGTTCGGTCAGCTTCGTCAGTCCGCGCAACTCTCGCGGCATCCGCAGTTCGCCATTCAGGGCGCTCTTCGCCCCTTCTAAAAACTGCGTGCGCCGCTCCATTTTGTTCACTGCCGCAAACCCACCCTGATGCTTGCTAATCGAAGCCACCAGAGGCGTGAGCAACAGCGGCTCGCTAGAGTACGCCATCACGTTCAGCGTTGGATACGTCTCGAAAATATGACGCAGCAGATCTAAGCCCGTTTCTGCTGACTGTTCGCCGCTGCTTTGACCGTAGAGCAGATCCACCACCGCTAAATCGGGGGTTTCGGCGGATAAGCGGGCGATCGCTCCTTGCGGATCGTTGACCACCGTGCAGATGGCTTCGGCGGCGATTCGCTGCAACCACTCGCAGTTATTTTGCGCCACCTCGGGATGATCTTCCACCACCAAAAATTTAGGGGTCGCTCCGTTCTCCACGGCTTCAGTCATTGCTAACCTTCCAACACCAAGCGGGGTTCGTTGCTTAGCTTATCCCATGCCTCTAGGGATGACTACCGACCCTCTGTATCCCTCACTCCACCTTGCATCGAGCCGCAGCAACACGAGGACTTAAACGCCCCGGAATTAGGAAGAGATTTGAGATCGCGCTCCGTAAAGATTCGTGGCGATTGGGGGCAAAGAGTCCTCATGAGGCTCGTGCTACGATGGCGCTAATTCACTTGTGGCGGGTATTCAAAACGCGCAGCTCGATGGGCAAAGTTCTCGTCCTCAATGCTTCTTACGAGCCGCTCAATGTCGCGACGTGGCAGCGAGCCGTCGTCCTTTTGCTTAAGGGCAAAGCCGAACAGGTAGAGCACAACGGACGGTTCATCTACCCTGGCTTTCCCCTCCCCACCGTCATCCGCCTGCGCAACTACATTGCCGTCCCCTACAAAGAAATTCCCCTCACGCGCCGTCACGTCCTCTATCGTGACGAGCATCGCTGTCAATATTGCAGTTGCCGCAGCGACGAACTCACCCTCGACCACGTCATGCCGCGATCGCGAGGCGGCGGCGACACTTGGGACAACGTTGTAGCTGCGTGCGTGCGCTGCAACATCAAGAAGGGCAATCGCACCCCTAGTGAAGCCAACATGCCTTTACTGCGACAGCCTCGCCGTCCCCACAGCAGTCTCTATTTTGAGCTAGCCAAATACATCCGTTCGGGCAGCCACAAAGAATGGAAGAAATACGCGATCGGTCTTTGAGGGTCGCGCCATTCAGAATTAGCTCGATTCGGTCGGAGATGTAGCGCAACCCTATGACTCTGCGGCCTCGGCTGCGTTCTCCGGTTGGGCTTCGGCTGCGGCGCGGGCTGCTTCTTCTTCGGCCTTGGCTTCAGCCTCAGCTTTAGCTTTTGCCGCCATTTCGCGGCGCAAAGGCTCGTTCCGCTCCCACTCTTCCAGTTCTGCGTCGTACTGCTTCTTCTTTTTATTCTCATCAATGAGGACGTAAACCAGCGTAGCCAGCGACATGGCTCCCGCGCCTCCCAAAATGTAGATGAGGTAGTTTTGCAGATCCATTGCCCTGTTCCGAATTGCCGTAACGTGCAGCCGAGATCCCCTGCTGGACGCGATCCCCGCACGCAAAGCATACCGCATCCACTCGCCCAGATTCGGAGAAATCCCGTCGCCGCGATAAAAATCCGCCGCTGGAGGGAACTCTACTAACGGAGGAAAAGTCAAGATTTGTGTAGAACTTGCCTTCAACGTCTATGAAATCTTTGCAATCTTCTACGCTCGTGGCTCTGTTGGCGATCGCCATCTGCGGCGGCATGCAGTTTTTATCCGCGATCGCCTACCGACAGACCTACCCGAGCCTGGGCGATCGCGACACCGGAGACATCCAAGCGATCGAGCGAGAGTCTGACATCGAATCCGCCAGCCTCGTACAGTAATCGGCTTGCCCCCCGATCAGCTCGCCGCGACTTTACGGCTTTCGTATCGAATCCCCGCCTCTTTCATGCGCGCCACCGCCTCGTACATGCGGGCTTCGCTAATCGTCAGCGCGATTCGCACGAACCCTTCCCCCGCAGCTCCGTAGCCACTCCCCGGCGGCACGACGATCCCGCACTCGTCCAACAGCAAATCCGCAAACTCAGCCGACGTGTACTCTGGCGGCACGGGAACCCACACGTACAGCGTTGCTTTCGGAGCCTCTAGCGGCCATCCCAACGATTGAAATCCCGACACGATGATGTCGCGGCGATGCTGATAGACCGCCATCAAGGTTTGTAATTCTGCCTCAGAGGTCTCGAATGCCGCGATCGCTGCTCGCTGAATTGCCTTGAACGCCCCCGAGTCGATGTTGCTCTTCACCTGAC
>JBCBTL010000095.1:0-7775 GCA_039818705.1 Cyanobacteria bacterium J06639_1 | reverse complement strand
GCTGCCAGCCGCAGATTTTAAGCTGCTCAGGCTATTTGTGCCTGGACGGTGGCGGCGGTCGCAGGTAGAGCTGCGGTGAGGACTTCGTGCCCTTGCGGGGTCACCCATACGTCGTCTTCGATGCGAATGCCGCGCGCGTCGCGGAACGTGTCTAATCGCTCCCAATTGGCGACATCGCGGTAGCGCGATCGCCGTTCGGGGTCGTTTAGCAGGGTTGGAACTTGATAAAACCCCGGCTCGATTGTGACGACCATGCCCGCCTGCAACGGACGGTCGAGGCGGAGATAGCCTAACCCGAAGCGATCGCTGCGGGTGCGCCCTAGCGCGTAGCCCGCGAGATCGCCCAAGTCTTCCATATCGTGTACGTCCAGCCCCAGCAAATGGCCGATGCCGTGGGGGAAAAACAGGGTGTGAGCGTCTCGTTCCACCAGTCCGTCAGCATCGCCGCGCAGCAAGCCGAGATCGATGCAGCCTTCGGCTAGAACGCGAGCCGCGAGCAGGTGAATGTCGCGATATTCAACCCCAGGCGCGATCGCCGCGATCGCGGCATCGTGTGCCGCTAGCACCACGTCGTACACGTCGCGCTGCGTGGTTGAAAACGTACCTGAAACCGGCCACGTCCGCGTCACGTCGGCGGCCCACCCCGAAGCTGTTTCTGCCCCCACATCAGCCAGCAGCAAGTCTCCCGGCTGGAGCGCACCATCGTAGCAATTGTTGTGTAGCACGTCTCCGCGCGTGGTCACGATGCTGGGATAGGCGCACCGCATGTGATGGCGCGCGATTTCGTATTCCATCGCCGCCCGAATTTCGTACTCGCGCGTGGCTGTTGCTGTGGCTGCCATCCCTGCCAGGTGAGCCGCCACCGTCACGCGGGCGGCATGACACATTTCCACTAAAGCCGCTTCGTCGTGACGCGATCTCACTGCCACGATCGCCCGTGCGGCTTCCCGATCGATAGCAGACAGGGGGCGATCGGGATGGATGGGACGCTGCAAAAGTGTGGATTGGTGCTGATAGCTTTTGGCATCTTGGACGGGGATCGTGGCGGCATCGGCTAGGCGATCGCCTAGCTCTGAGAGCGGGAAAGCTGCGTCAGCCTCAGCCTGTAGAGCCAACTCCTCGGAAGTGGGAGTCTCGCCATGCCACAAAGCAGCGCTAGGGTTTGCTCGATTCACGAACAGCTCGGCGCGACCGCGATCGAGTTTGAGAACCGCGTTTTCAATCGAGATACCGGCAAAGTATAGAAAGTGGCTGCTGGCTCGGAAGGGATAGGGATTGTGGGGAAAATTGCGGGCAGAACTCGCTCCCGACCAAAGGACGATGGGGCGATCGCAATGGCGAGCGAGCTGGGTGCGACGACGGCGCAGCGTGGTAGCACGAGTCATATCGGGCAAGCTGAAGAGTGGTTCCAGTCTAAAACGAGCGACTTATCCAAGCAGGTTTGCGCGTCAGACCTTTTGAACTGGCATGTTTCGCGAACGTCGGCATGTTTAATTAGATCGAAAGCCTCACTCGCGATCGCCCATGCACGGTTTCATTCCGCCCCACCGCTTTTTGCCCTATCTAAGCTGGACGGACGTGCGAGATCTGCCGGACAAAGCCAACGCAGTCGTCCTCCAGCCGATCGGGTCGATCGAGCAGCACGGGCCGCACTTGCCTGCGATCGTCGATAGCGCGATCGCCACGGCGGTTATTGGCAAAGCTCTGGGCATCCTGGACGAGTCCATCCCGGCCTATGCGCTGCCGACGGTCTATTACGGTAAATCCAACGAACACGATCGCTTTCCGGGCACGTTGACGCTGAGCGCCCAAACACTTCAGGCAATGCTAATGGAAGTGGGGGAAAGCCTGTATCGCTCGGGATTTCGGAAGTGGGCGATCGCTAATGCCCACGGCGGTCAGCCGCAGGTGCTAGAAATCGTGGCGCGGGATCTGCACCAGCAGTACCCCGATTTCGTCGTGCTACCGCTGTTTATTTGGAACGTACCGAATTGTGCTGCCGAGCTGCTCTCAGCCAAAGAACTCGAACTGGGCATCCACGCGGGCGATGCGGAAACCAGCTTGATGCTGGCGATCGCTCCCGACCTCGTGCGCATGGACAAAGCGATCGCAGAATACCCCCGCCAGCTCCCGAGTGAGAGCCTGCTCAGCATGGAAGGAAAATTACCGTTTGCCTGGACGACCCGCGATCTCAGCCGCAGCGGCGTGTTGGGAGATGCCACGGTGGCCACGCGCGAGAAAGGCGATCGCATTTGGGAGTCACTTGCGAGCGGGTGGGCGCGAGCGATCGCCGATATTTATCGATTTCAGCAGCCTCGTGCCTGGCAGGAAGATGAGGCTTAGTGCGCGTTGATGCAAGTCAGTGCAAAGCTGGCGCGGCATCGCCGATGGGATCGAGGCCGTACTTATCTGCCCAAAATTCGAGCAGATTTGGCGGGGGCAACGGACGGCTGAACCAGTAGCCCTGAATGACATCGCAGTCGCGCGATCGCAAGAATTCGAGCTGCTCGCGAGTTTCTACCCCTTCGGCCAAGACGCATAAGTCTAAGCCTTGGCCGAGGGTAATCACGGCTTCGGCGATCGCGGCGGCGCTGTCGTTGTCCGTGACGTCGCGAATGAATGACTGGTCGATTTTGAGCGTGTCGAACGGGAACTGACGCAGATAGCTGATGGAAGAATACCCGGTGCCGAAATCGTCGATCGAAATTTGTACGCCCATTTCGCGCATTTCCTTCAATACGCGAATCGTCAGATCGATGTCCAGCATCGCGATGCTTTCAGTAATTTCGAGTTCGAGATATTCGGGGGCGAGCTGCGTTTCCGCCAAAACGTCGGCAACCGTCTGGACAAGATCGGACTGTTGAAACTGCCGCGCAGAGAGGTTCACCGCGACCCGCAGCAATGGCATCCCCTGCTCGTGCCACGCTTGCACCTGCTGACAAGCCGTCCGCAGCACCCATTCGCCAATGGGAACGATGAGGCCGGTTTCTTCTGCAATGGGAATGAACACGCCTGGAGAGAGACGACCCAGTTCGGGGTGTTCCCACCGCACGAGCGCCTCAACGCCGGAAACGCGATCGCTTTTCACGTCGAGCTGAGGTTGATAGTGCAGTTCCAGTTCGTCGCGGGCGATCGCTTGGCGCAGCTTATTTTCGAGCATCAACCGCTCGGAAGCTTGCGCGTTCATAGCCGACGTGTAGATCTGATACATATTGCGACCCTGTTCCTTCGCTTGGAACAGAGCGGTATCGGCATTTTTGAGCAGCGCTTGCGGGGTTTGGCCGTGGAGGGGAAAAATCGCTGCTCCAATGCTGCAGGTGATGTGTAGCTCTTGATTGGCGTATTCAAAGGGGCGGGCAAATGCTTCGATCGCTCGGGCGGCCAACTGCTCGATTTGAGCGATATCGGTCACTTCCGGCACGAGAATCGTAAATTCATCGCCACCCCAGCGAGCCAATTTGTCGTCTTTGCCCACGCACTGGCGCAAGCGCTGCGCCATGTCCATCAGCAGCTCGTCGCCGACGATGTGCCCCAGCGAATCGTTGATGGTTTTAAAGCGATCCAAATCGAGAAACAAGAGGCCGACCTGTTCTTTCAAGCGCGCAGCTCGGCCAATTTCGCTGGTCAACCACGTATTAAAAATCGTCCGGTTGGGCAACTCCGTCAGGGTGTCTTGGTAGAGCATCGCCTCGAACATCGCCTGGTCGTCTTTGCGACTGGTGATGTCTTCGACCCGCCCTTCATAGGCAATCACTTGTCCCTCAGCATCTTGGATCGGGCGCAGATTTTCGGCGATCCAAGCGATCGTGCCATCCCGCTTGTAAACTTGAGCCTCCCGCCGCCGAATCGTGCCTTCAACAGCAAGCTCATCCCAAAGGCGATCGGTGTCGGCATCAACGTAGTACTGACTGCCAATATCGGCGATCGACGCGAGCAATTCTTCTGCGGAGGAATACCCTAAAATCTCCACCATTTTCGGGTTGGCAATCTCGATATTCCCGACCCGGCTGACGCGATAAATGCCTTCATTGGCATGTTCGAAAATACTGCGATATTGCCGTTCGGCCTCGCGCAGAGCCGCATCTGCATACTTACGCTGGAGAATAGATCCCAACTGAGCGCACAGCGTATTCACGAACTCCAGCAGGGCTTTGTCGCGAGGGTGCAGCTCGGCGTGGAAAAAACAAAGGACGGCGATGGGGCGATCGCTCACCAAGATGGGCACGCTGAAGCAAGCGCGAAACCCAGCGGCTAGAGCCGCTTGCGCGCGCAGAAATAATGCATCCGGATCGGCAGTAATGTCTTCCACCCACACGGCGCGTCGAATGACGTAGGCTTGACCGGGTAACCCCGTCCCGATCGGAATTTGCACCGATTGGCTGGGGGTCGAGAACGCATCCAGACGCTCGTCAGGGGCGTACCAAGCGGAGGCCAAAGCTGTCAGGCTGGTGTCATTCGCATCGGGCAGCCAGGCTTCGCCGTACTCCCAGCCGATGGCCTGACACAAGCGCCGCACCGCAACGGCGACTGCAGCAGCAAAATCGGGGGCGGCTTCTAAATCGAGCGTCGTGCTGCGCAGCAGCTTCATGCGCGCTTCGAGGGTACGACTGTGAGTGATATCGGTGGTGATGCCCAACACGCCAACAATTTCGCCGCGATCGTTCCGAATCGGGCTTTTGGTGGTGGCTAGCCAAACCGTGCGGTTCCAAGCCTGAATGGTGCTCTCAAACACATCCGAAATCGGGGTGCCAGAGGCGATCGCCTGTCGATCTGAAGCGCGATAGGCCTCAACTTCTGCGGGTGTCCAAGGTAAATCGAAATCTGTTTTACCAACGACCTCGGTGGGATGACTCAATCCGGCCATGCCAGCCCACGTTTCGTTACATCCCAGGTATACCGAGTTTAAGTCTTTCCAAAAAATCATGCTGGGAATGCTGTCCAGCACGTCATGCAGAAATTGCCGGTCGCGATTCACGGTCGCCTCAGAGTCGTGAGTGAGATGGTCGCCACCCATGAGTAGATTGCCCTCAAACGAAAACGTGCGCGATTTGGTGGACATCAGCCAGGGAACTGGCACGAGCAAAGGGGTGAGAGCGAGCTGAAGAAGTTACGCTTCCGCGCAAATGGCGGTCACCACCGGCGCTCGATCGTCTGTAAGACATCTACTGCAAGCTTCCCCATCGTACCAACTCAACCTCAACGCGATCGCAATTTCGACAGGAGAGCAATGAGAAAGACCATACTGTCATGTTGGAAGCGTTACCGAAGCAGCGCTCGACATGCCTCGTCTGATCTACATATCCCGTCTGATTTAATGCTCCGGCAGGAGCAGATGTTTGACTCGACAAACTCGCCTGACCTAACACACCCGATTGGCCTAATATTCCCAAACGATCGCATAAATCTCTCATGAAGGCGCGGCGGATTGCGCAGCCGGACTTCAGGTTATTTACACTGAGAGTATTGTGGGAATCTCAGCTTTGACTGAGATGCGTTCATGCACTGGCATTCAGTCACGAGATGGGCGTGCAGCGTCGCGATCGCGCTGCTGGGTTTGAGCTGGTGGAGTTCGACGAGCGTGATGGCTAATCAGACAGGGTTCACTCCGGTGCTACCCGAAACTACGGCGATCGAGATTTTAGAGTTCGCCATTCCAGTCGAACAGCAGGCGGAATTTATCGAGCGGGACGAGCGCGTCTGGGGGAAAGCGCTGAGCGAACAGCCAGGATTTCTGTACCGACAGATATGGTTCGTGCCGAATGCTCCGGATCGCGTCAAGATTGCGATTTATTGGGCGAGTCGCGAGCAGTGGAAAGCGTTTCCCAGCGACCTACAAGCCGACCTCGATCTCCAAATGCAGCCGTTCGATAAAGCACTAGTGAACGTCGAAGAATACGCGTTGCAGTCGCCTGCGTCCCAAAGTTAGCCGTGCGAGTATCCAGGCACGCGGAGGCTAGCGCACTCGTAGGGGCACGTCGAGGCGAGACGGACAAGACTCAGCGTGAAATACCGTCTGAACTGCCGTTTGGAAGTCGCTGAATCTCGCGCTAGTCGGCCACTGTCCGGTATTGGGATTGCGGTCGATCCAGGGAAACGCGCCGCTGGCGATCGCCACCTGCAGCCGCATTCCCGCTGGCACGAGACGGCACGTCGGGCGCAGCGATATTGGGTACGCCGTAATCTCGTCGGGGGCGAGCAGTTCGGGCTGCGCAAACGAATGGCGAAAGCGCGATCGCAACACTCCCGCCGACAAGAGTAGCGCGCGCCCCGTAGAGTCCACCTGCATCAGTTTGACGACCCAATCCGTGTCGGGTGCCGTCGTCGCGGCGTAGAGATGAAAAGTAGGGCTGCCCGCGATCGCCCAGTCTTGCCCGAGCGGTTCGGATGCGTACAGAAGCAGGTCGGGACGGCGGTGGACGGCCCGCTGATCGTAGGGGCCGTAGGGGGTGACGGGATTGGCAATGCGCGGATCGCAGACGTAGGTATCGAACTCCATCGTGGTGGCATCTGCGATCGCGGACGGGTCTGGCACCAGTTGACCGCTGCTGTCGGGGCCGCAGGCGAGGCCGTCACTTTTGAGCCAGAGCGATCGCCTCTCCGTCTCGGGCGGCCAAGCGGGGAAGTCTAACCAGCGATTGCTGCCCATCTCGAAGGCTTGCACGGGTGCTTCTGCGTCGATGCCGTTGGGACTCTGTTTGAGCCAGCGATCGAACCAGCGAATTTGGAGGCGATCGATGTCGGGGGTGGCGGCAGCGCCGCAATCTGCTTCGCCGACGTGTCTCGACCAAGGAATGTGCTGCCAGGGGCCGATAACCAGCTTTTGTAGGTGTGGCGATCGCTCTACACAGTGTTGGTACGCGTGCAACGTGGCTTCTAGAAACGGGTCAGCCCAGCCCGCCACGTGAAGCGCCGGAAACTCGAAGCGATCGAGCTGACTTTCAGGGGAAATCTCGCGGTAGTAGTCAGCATTGGGAGTCGTGGCGGCGATCCAGTCGAAATAAAACTGACCGACGGGCTGGTTTTGCAAAACTGCAAGTTCGCGAAGCGGGGTGAAGTTGAGCCACTGTTGGATGTGCGATCGCGCTCGTCCCAACTCTGTTGCTTGCGGTTCGAGCTGTTGAAACTGGGCACTATCCTGAGCCAGTTGCACCGCCCAGGGCAAAACCAAATCGAGCGCCAGCGCGCCCCCCCAGGTGTTCCAGCCCTTGTAAAACTGAATGCCTGCCATCGCCGGACAGAGTGCCGTCAGTCCCGTCTCCGAACCCGGAAGCGTCGCGGCCTGAAACTGCGTGACTCCCTGATACGAGAATCCGTACGTTCCAACTTTGCCGCTGCTGTCCGGCAAGTCGCGACACCATCGCACCGTATCGATGCCGTCTTCAATTTCATACCGAAAGGGGTCGAAGCTGCCTTCGGAGCGCCCGCAGCCGCGCACTTCTTGAATGACGACAATGTAGCCCTGGGCAGCGTACCAACTGGGATGGGCGTAAACCACCGTCGAGGCAATCTCGCGACCGTAGGGCAGCCGCATTAGCAGCACGGGCAGAGGCTCGTCGCGATCGCGAGGTCGATACACGTCCGCGTACAGCACCGTACCGTCACGCATAGGCACGGGCTGTAGGCGATCGACTTGGATGGGGGGACGGTAGCTAGAGAAGCCCATAATTTGGATGGCTCGGGGTGAGAACGGCAATGATGGCGCTGAGAATGATGAAGCTAAGTGTGAAAGTTATGCAACAACGGCACGTGAGTATTGTCGGGGGTGCAGCAGTCTC
>JBCBTL010000094.1:0-7785 GCA_039818705.1 Cyanobacteria bacterium J06639_1 | reverse complement strand
TGAGTTCGGTTCGGGCTGCGTGAAGATTACGCCTGCCCACGACCCGAATGACTTTGAAATTGGCAAGCGTCACGACCTGCCTTTCATCAACGTAATGAATAAGGACGGGTCGATTAACGAAAATGGCGGGCTGATGCAGGGGCTCGATCGCTTTGACGCTCGCAAGGCGATCGTGAAGTGGTTTCAAGAGAACGAGCTGCTAGAGGACATCGAAGACTACACCCACAGCGTGCCCTACAGCGATCGCGGGGGCGTGCCGATCGAGCCGTTCCTTTCGATTCAGTGGTTCTGCGATGTCAGCGGCATGGCTTCCCATTGTTTGGAAGAATCTCACCAACACAATCCGAAGTTCGTGCCCGAACGCTGGACGAAGGTGTACGAAGGCTGGCTGGAGAAGCTGCGGCCTTGGTGCGTGTCTCGGCAACTGTGGTGGGGGCATCAAATTCCCGCTTGGTACGTGGTGGGAGAAGACGACCATCAGGCTTACGTGGTGGCGCGTTCTGAAGACGAAGCTTACGAAAAGGCGCGGGAGAAATACGGCGCGGACGTACAGCTCGAACGCGAGTCGGACGTGCTCGATACGTGGTTTTCATCGGGGTTGTGGCCGTTTTCGACGTTGGGTTGGCCGGACAAGACCCCCGATTTGGAGCGCTACTATCCCAATTCATTGATGTCTACGGGGTTTGACATCATCTTTTTCTGGGTGGCGCGGATGACGATGATGGGCACGCAGTTGACGAGCGATCGCGCGATGCCCTTCGCGGATGTCTACATCAACGGACTGGTGCGGGATGAGAACGGCGCGAAGATGTCGAAGTCGAAGGGGAACGGCATCGACCCGCTGGAGCTGATGGATCGCTACGGCACGGATGCGTTGCGGTTCGCGCTGATTAAAGAAGTGGTGGGGGCGGGACAGGACGTGCGCCTCGCCTACGATCGCAAAACGGGCGAATCGATCACGGTGGAAGCGTCGCGGAATTTCGCCAATAAAATCTGGAATGCTTCGCGCTTCGTGATGCTGAATTTGGAAGGGAAGACTCCCGCGCAGTGGGGAGACCCTGAGGTAGAGCAGTTGGAGTGGTGCGATCGCTGGATTCTCTCGCGCTTTCACTCCACCACAAAGCAAGTAACCGAGCAGATCGAGCGTTTCGGCATGGGGGAAGCGGCGCGATCGCTGTACAGCTTCATTTGGGACGAGTTTTGCGATTGGTACATCGAGTTGGTGAAGCCCCGCTTGCGCAGCGACGACGAGACGGCCAAGACTACGGCGCGTCAGGTGTTGGCGACCGTGCTCGAAGGCACGTTGCGGCTGCTGCATCCGTGGATGCCCCACATCACTGAAGAGATTTGGCAGACGTTGACCCAATGCGATCGCCAAACCTCGATCTCCGTGCAGAGCTATCCCGTGGCGGACGAGAGTTTCATCAATGAAGCCAGCGAAGCGGATTTTGCTGTGATTCTCGACATCATTCGCACGCTGCGCAACTTGCGGGCGGAAGCCAATTTGCCCCCCGGCAAGCCGATCGCGGCGATTTTGCAGTCGCAAAAAGAGGCAGAGCGATCGGTGGTGGAGCGCGGGCGCGAGTATCTCGGCGATCTCGGTCGCGTGGAGGGGCTGACGGTGACGGAGGCGCTGGCGGAAGAACCCAAGCAGGTGGCGGCTGGCGTGGTCGGCACGATTCAGGTGCTAGTGCCGCTGGCGGGCTTGGTGGATATCGACGCGCTGCGCGCCAAGCTGGAGAAAGATTTGGGCAAAATCGAAGGCGAAATGAACGGCATCCGCAAACGCCTCGACAATCCCGGCTTCGTGAATAAGGCTCCAGCGGAAGTGGTGGAAGGCAACCGCAAGCATTTAGCTGAGTTGGAAAAACAAGCGGAGATTTTGCGCGATCGCCTCAACAAGCTCGGGTAGTCAAGCGACACAGGTTGGCAAGCTGACTAGAATTTGAGTAGTCAGCAAAGCCAATACTTTTGGAGATCGATCGTGGTTGTCGCCCGCGATCGCCGTCCCAAATTATCGCCAGACGACTATTTCGCGTGGGAAGAGACTCAATCCGAACGTCACGAGTATCTCGATGGCGAGGTGTACGCCATGAGTGGTGGCGCCATCAACCACAGCGACATTTCCGGGAACGTTCTCGCATTGCTGAAAGCCCACATGCGCGGTCGTGGCTGCAAGGTGCTGAATTCTGATGCTCGGGTCAACATCTACGGAACAACCGACTACGTTTATCCCGACCTCAGCGTGACCTGCGACGATCGCGATAAAACTACCCTCCAATACATCACGTATCCCTGCGTGGTGGTTGAAGTTCTCTCTCCTGCAACAGAAGCCTACGACCGAGGCCGTAAGTTCAAAATGTATCGGCACAATCCTCGTCTACAGGAATATGTTTTGGTGGATTCTGAGGCTATTGAGATCGAACTCTTTCGCAGAACAGAGCAAGATACATGGAAAATTCTCAACTATCAAGCTGGCGATCGCGTGGAGTTGAAGGCTTTAGACTTCACGTTTCCAATTGAAGTCATATACGAAGACATTGTCTTTGATACTGCCAATGCCGCCACTAGCTAACCCGTGTCTTGGCTGCGTTTCCAAAGCAGTATTTCGTAGAGAGCCATTAGGAGATGGCTCAAGGTGCAGAGCGATCGCCTCCTGAATATTCTCCAATGCCTCAGCTTGCGTTTCCCCGGATGATGTTCGTATCGGCCAGCACCCCCTTCATAGCTCAATCTCGCGGATGGGCGATCGCGAGGGTTCTGATTCAAACTCCAACTGCCTCAGAGGAGATTGGGATAGTAATTCGTGCAGGCTGGGTTGCTGCATCCACGGCAGCAAGCGTTTGAAGTCTTCGGCTGAAATCAAGACTACAGCTTCTTGGCCTCGTACCGTCACGCGCTGAGGCTGGCGATCGCGAGCAAGTCTGACCAGTTCACTGAACCGGGCTTTAGCATCTTCTAGCTTCCAGCTTGGAAAGCTTGAGGGGGATTCCGGGACAGCCATTGTGTCACGATTTCTTGCGACTAATACTGGTCAGACAGTAGCATAGGGAGATTTAGCCGTTCGGATAAGACAAAAGAAGTTTTTGACTTCGGTAAAGTTGAGGTTACTAATCTTGGAGTTAAAGTCATGGGCAACAGAATGAGAGAGATGACCCTCGAAGAATTTCTGAAGATGTGGGAGATGGGAACTCGGGATTTCTCGCAGGATTCTATGGGGCTCCTTTACTTCAGTTTCCCCAATCATTTCTATGGATTGGATATGAGTGGTATCAACTTGAGCGGTCAAAGATTGAGTGACTTCGATTTCGGTAGGGCAAACCTGAGCGGAGCAAATTTGAGTGGAGCCTCCTTCTGCGATTCCAGCTTGGTAAAGGTCAACCTGAGTGGGGCGAATTTGAGTGGAGTAACCTTTGCTGGTGCTGGAGTTAGTGACTGCAACCTCAGAGACGCCATATTGAAAGATTCCTACATCGGCTCCGCTGATTTCATGGGGAACGATCTGACAAGATGTGACATGACCGGAGCGATTTTCGAGGAGGCCTATGTCATCGATAACATTTATATGGAAACGATCATGCCTGACGGGACTATTAGAACTGATACATAGACACTCTATCTAAAGGCCAGATTTAGCTTGGCTCGAATTGATCTTAAAAAGGGTCGCGCATACCCCGTCAGCTTGCTGCGGGGACAAGCGGCCCGCCGTTCGTCAGAACGGCAATAGACTGTGGGCATGGAGCTGAAGCGTAGTAGTCATTGCGTGTACCAGATTCGCTATCACATGGTGTTTTGCGTGAAATACCGACGCCAACTGCTCAAGTCAAAGGAACGCTGCGAGTATCTGAAATACATTTTGAAGGAAATTGCCGAGCGCTATGGGTTAGAGCTGGAGGAGATGGGAACGGATGGCGACCATATTCACGTGTTTGTGGGAGCAGCGCCGAAGTATGCGCCCTCGAGAGTGATGCAGATATTGAAAAGTCTGAGTGCGAGGGAGCTGTTCAAGAAATTTCCTGAAATGCGCAAACAGTTGTGGGGCGGAGAGTTTTGGAGTGATGGTGGATATATCGGGACGGTGGGAGATGGAGTGACCAGTGAGATAGTCAAACGATATGTTCGAGAGCAAGGGAATCCGAAAGACCAGCAGATAGAGCTATTCAAGCTCTGAGGTGTGCGATACCCCGTAGCTTGCTGCGGGGATGGCGCTAGTCAGGTCACTCTTTCATATCAGCACCGGTGAGCTTCTGGAAAGCAATGAAGGTGTAGTGGAGTGAGGACTTTGAGGGCTTCGGCGCGATCGCATTCCCCTCGCTGTCCCCACTCCCGAGATTGCATCTCGAAAAACGCTGCATATTGCGGCCATGTTTCCGACCCGAACTGACTGCGGTGACATTGGATAGCAGTTAGTTTTGCCTCCCAAACAGAGCTGATATCGATAAACGTATTGGGATAGGGCGTGAAATAAAATCCGATCGCGTTCACTTCATGAATAGGGAAATCAGATTGCGGGGCGATCGCCGGGTAGCTGGCAAAATAGGCGGCTTGCGCGGCGAGTACTCCCGTGGCGCGATGGTCGCCGTGGATTTCGTAGGGGGAGGCTGGATCGACCGTCAAGATGCAGTCCGGTTGCAAGCGTCGAATCGTGCGGATGAGGCGATCGCGCAGGATGAAATCGGCTTTGAGATAGCCATCGGGTTCGTCGAACCAGAGTAGTTTCGGAGATTTGAGGCCGAGCGCGTCGAGGGCGGCAGACTGTTCGGTACGACGGCAAACGGCAAGGTTTTGCCTCTTACAATCCGTATCAGTACCGTCCGTTCGGGAGGTACCTGCGCCTCCATCGGTCATCGTGAGGTAGATAATTTCTGCGCCCGAAGAGGCTAGGCGCGCGATCGCGCCGCCACAGCCGATGTCGTTGTCGTCGGGGTGAGGCTGCACGCAGAGAATGCGCTTCATCTCGAAGAGGTTGGGAATGGGAAGAAAGTCAGTCGTACTCACGGTTGGCTTCGAGTCAGATGATTAGAGTCAGACGATCGAAGTTGCTAATCCGATCGCTGCCGCCGTGCCGCCCAGCAGCAACCAGCCCATCAAACCAGCTAGCGGGCGATCGTCGAGACCCGTCAGCCATTTGGGAGCGCGACCCGTGTAGGCGATCGCTTTCGAGGTATCCAAAGCGGTTAAGCCACAGACCCAACCCGCGTGGAGTCCCCACGGCAAAGCGATCGAGCCGCCACCCGCGACGCGCGCGTAGGCCAGCACGAGTCCCATCAGCCACAGTCCGGGCAGTTGCGGCAGCGCTTGCTTGAGGCGATCGCTCGGCTCCCAAATGAGATGCAAGACGGCAAACAAGACGTTGGAGAAGGCGATCGCGCCGAAATATCCGAACGAGCTCAGGGCGGTTGGGGCAAATCCGCGAAACAGCCATTCTTCGACGAACCCGACCCATAGACCCAAGACGAGAGCTAGGGCTACAGCATTCGCCAGATTTTTTGGGGATTCCCATCGCGTCCATCCCCACGCGATTTCGAGACTGAAGGCGATCGCCAGCCCCAACAGACCAAACCCGAGTCCGGCGGCTATCCAGATCGCATCCTGCGGGCGAAAGTTGAGTCCAGCATCCGCCAGCGAGATACGTCCCCAGCGGGCGAACCCAGCCATGACCAAAGGCAGCATGAGATACAGACTGGCGAGACCTTTGAGTTTGTCTGGGAAGGAAATTTGGAGCGGTTGCGGCCAGCGCCAGCCTCGTCCGTACAGCCAAAGCGCGACAACGGGCAGCCAAAGAGCGCCTGTGAGTCCGAAACAGGCGAGGAGTGTCAGCACCGTTGCGCCCCTCCTGCCGAACCCACGGGGAAGGGGACGATCGCTCTATTCGCGAGGTTTTGACGGGGTAACCGCATTTCTCGATAATAAGGCTTGGCTAATTTTCTGAGGTCACCATGGCGATCGATCTGTCCCTCATTCCCGCAGAACCCCAATCCGGTTTGTTAAACGTGTTGATTGAAATTCCGGGCGGCAGCAAGAACAAGTACGAGTTTGACAAAAAGATGGGAACGTTCGCCCTCGATCGCGTTTTGTTCGCGTCGGTGCAATACCCTTTCGACTACGGGTTCGTGCCCAATACGCTGGCAGACGATGGCGATCCGCTCGACGGCATGGTGATCATGGACGAACCCACCTTCCCCGGCTGTTTGATTGCAGCGCGTCCGCTGGGCATGTTGGAAATGATTGATGGGGGCGATCGCGACGAGAAAGTGCTGTGCGTTCCGGCGGAAGATCCTCGCTACGCCGACGTGAAGACCCTGTCTGACATCGCTCAGCATCGTTTGGACGAAATCGCTGAATTCTTCGGCACCTACAAGCGCCTCGAAAAGAAAGTGACCGAGATTTTGGGGTGGCAAGGTCTAGAACCTACGCAAGCACTGATCGCCAAGTGCATCAAAGCAGATGCCTAGTCGCCACTGATTTGAGTGCCTCACGGAAAGACTGGCATGACGGCATCAAGTGCAATTCCCGCGCGGTGAGCCGTCACCAGTCCGATCGCTTCTAAATACGAACTCACGTAAATCGCTGGAATATTCACCTGTTCGGGCGCGACCTGCATCACCGAGGTGTTCTCGCGAATGGCCACGAACAGCGGTGCTGGCGTGCGGTCGTTCAGTGCGAGTAACGCCGGACTGCCAAATGCTGTCGCAGGGGCGATCGCCACGTCCACCTCACTCGCGGAAATATCCGCAGGAGTCGATCGCTCGTTCGGAATCCACTGTGGCGCACGACTCAATCCCGCTAAGACGCAGGGCAAAAAGGTAAACCCGATTTCTTCTGCGGCAGCGCGATCGCTGACTCGCACGGGCGTGCTGTCTAGGCGTATCGCTGGAGCGTGGGCGCAAGGCACGCCAAATTCGCGCGCTACTAGATGACTGAGAATGGCTTCCAGCCCCGCCACTGGATCGACGCCACGCCCCTGCACGTAATCGTCTGCCTCAATGTCATCGGGGAACCGAGCCACGATCGCCAACGCCTCCGCACCCTTCGCTAAAGCTTTCTTTGCGGCCTGAAGGAGAGCGTCGGGAGCGGTCAAACTGCCGCCGCTGGCTCCCGATGCAAACGTCGTCAGTTCCACCCCAAAAGGGCGATCGCTTTCGACGGCGATCGCCACGTCTAATCCCAGCGTCGCGCGCGCCGCCTGAATCGCGTGGTCGTGGCGGAGGCGCAAATCGGGTTCGATCGCGCAGTCAAACACCACCCCGACGCGATTGGCACGAGTGGGGCGCAACTGAAGATTTCCCTGACAAAAGCGATCGAGCCCGAAACCTTCCACGTACAGCGCGTTGGGAATCGGCCAAAAGGCACTCGCGCCGTTCAACACGTTGGGATGAGTAATCAGGCGATCGACTGCCGCTGCCAACGTTCTCGCAATCGGTAGTGCATCTCCGGCATATCCACCCACGCTCGCCCCAATGCCCGTTGGCACTAGCATGACAGCCGTATAGGGATGATGCCCGATCACGACGACGAAGACGCGAGCTGCGTGAAAACGACTTCAACCCGCGCTGTACTTGGCGCATCGATGCCAGTCACAGCCCAGCGCAAAAGCTGGGCGTCGGGATAGATGTCGTGGCAGGAACGAGCGATCGCCTCCTCCCAGCGTGCAAAGTTCGTCGGCAGGGGAGACAGCTCTAGATCGAGTGAGAGAACTCGCACGATTGCATCCTAAGCGCCGAACTGCCGGTCGTAGACTTCGTCTTCCTTATCCGTTTCCACCGTCACTGCCGAGCGCGGGTA
>JBCBTL010000093.1:0-7790 GCA_039818705.1 Cyanobacteria bacterium J06639_1 | reverse complement strand
TTATGAAGGCACGACTTGGAATGCCAAATGCAGCATTGAAGGAGTAGATATTCCCGCGAATCGAGAGCTGTATGTTGTTGAGCGCAAAGGCAATACACTCTTGGTCTTACCCACTCACCTACTGCAAAACTAGATGCCTCGGCTTCATCTCGTTCGCATCAACTGATTGTTCGGAGAGACAAAATTGTCATGGAAGTTATTGTTGGCGCGCTCGCGCTCATCATCGTTGGTTCCGTTTTTGGTTCTGTCAAAATTATTAATCAAGGCTATGAAGCTTTAGTGGAACGCCTGGGGAAATACAGTCGTAGACTGACTCCCGGCATGTCCATCATCATTCCGTATATTGAAAGGATTGTTTATAAAGAAACGATCCGCGAGAAAGTGCTGGACGTGCAGCCGCAGCAATGTATTACCCGCGATAACGTTTCGCTAGAAGCTGATGCCGTGGTGTATTGGCGGATCACCGATATGACGAAGGCGTACTACGCGGTCGAAAGTGTCGAACGGGCGTTGGTGAATCTAGTGCTAACGACCTTGCGTTCTGAAATCGGTCAGCTCGTACTCGACCAAACTTTTTCTTCGCGTAGTGAAATTAATGCGCGGCTGTTGCTCGAACTTGATGAGGCCACCGACCCCTGGGGTGTCAAAGTAACGAGGGTGGAAGTTAAAGACATCCAACCTTCGCGCACCGTCCAAGATTCGATGGAAAAGCAGATGGCTGCTGAGCGTGAGAAGCGCGCTTCAATTTTGGCTTCGGAAGGTTCGCAGCAAGCCAATATCAACCAAGCTACGGGTGAGGCTCGCGCTCGGGTCTTAAGGGCTGAAGCAGAAAAGCAAGAAAAGCTGCTGCGCGCTCAAGGTACGGCAGACGCGCTCAAAACCATTGCTGAAACGCTGAAGGGGGACGAAAAGGCGAACGAGGCTCTGCAATTTTTGCTGGCTCAAAACTATATCGATATGGGCTTAACCGTGGGGAAAAGCCCCAGTGCCAAGGTGGTCTTTATGGATCCCAACTCAGTACCGGGAACGCTGCAAGGCATCATGTCAATGCTCGATTCTCCTCAAAATGGCGTGACTCAATCGCCAAAGCAGAAGGCTCTCAATTCTGGTGGATTCAGTCCTGAAGTTGCCTTCTCAATGCCCGCTACAACCAGCAATCCTGATTTCGAATAGTTTTGGATGCGATCGCTGTTTTTATTGAAGGCGATCGCCCTCATATCTCAGGTGTTAACTGCTACTGGCGCACGCGATTGAAACAGCTTGCCTAGCGAAAATGCGTTTCTGTCTGGCTATGCTAATTCTGCCCGACGGTGCCAGTTGCACTTGCTCGTCCAACCTTTTCCACAAAGACCAGCAAAGCTGATTCGTCCTGCTTCTGATGCATATCCCTAAATCGAGGCTCATATGTAGACGGTGGAGCCTCTGATTCGACGAGGAGTTGACGGTCAAGCTGTTGTTGCGAGTCGCTCCGCTTGCCACATCGGGATCGTGTGGAATATCTGCAGGCGGATTGACTTCATGTTGCGTCGGCAAGGCCTGAAACTGTTTCACTTTAGTAGTGCCTGGTGCGTTTTGCAGGGGACGTAGCCAGTTGAGAGGTAGCTGTGGACACCACCGAGCAAACACTCAACCCAGCTACCGACTTGCGGGTGCGGCTGACTCTCAGTATCAGCGTCACAGCACTCCTTTTTTTGACCCCGTTCGCCATCAATAACCTCTTGCTGGGTCGATACGTGCTGGGCAGCGGTTCGATCGCCATCCTTTCGATTTTAGGTTTCAGCGCTTGGAGTATCAGTCGAGGTCGGTATTACCCCTGGGTCTCGACGTTTTTTCTCGCTCCTGCCATCCTGTTTTTTTTGTTTCTCGCCATCGACCTACAGGGCATCATCGGCTATCTATGGGCGTATCCGGCAATTCTCGTACTGTATTTCTTGCTCCCCGAGCGTCAGGCGTGGCTCGGGAATGGGGTACTGCTGGCGATCGCGCTGGGAAAAGCCCGAGCCGCACTCGTGTCTCCCATTGCACTCAGAGCCATCATTACACTCGTTCTCGTCAGCATGTTCTCGGCGATTCTCGTGCGCGCGATCGCCTCTCAACAGCGCCGTCTTGAAGAACTTGCTGTCACGGACACCCTAACGGGAGTGCTGAACCGAGCCTTACTACGATCGACTCTCGAACAAGCCACGCTTCAGCACGATCGCTCGGGCGTGCCGATGAGTTTGCTCGCGATCGACCTCGACCATTTCAAATCCATTAACGACACCCTCGGACACGATGCGGGAGATGTGGTGCTACGCGGTGTCGGCAAGCTGCTGCGCGATCGCCTTCGCCGCACGGACAAGGCTTTTCGTTTGGGTGGGGAAGAGTTTTTACTACTGCTCTACAACACCCGCGCGGACGATGCGTTTGCTGTGGCAGAAACGCTGCGGCGCGACATCCGAGGGCTAGCTTTGTTGCCCGATCGCTCTGTCACCGTCAGCGTCGGCATTGCCACGCTGTCAGCCAATGAAGACTGGAAAGCCTGGGTCAAACGCAGCGATGAAAATCTCTACAAAGCCAAAACCACCGGGCGCGATCGCGTTGTTGCCTAACCTGCTTTGCGAAAAACTTGCAGTATCGACAAGCGCTCTGTCGCGATCGCATTCTGAAATCGATTGGTAAGGCGATCGCTTAGCTCCCCGAACAGCCCTGTTCTGACACTCTCATCGAGCGCGATGTAAGGAGAGAGTGTACTTAAGAGATCGAGGTAGCGATCGCCGTGAATCGTCTCGGGAATGGCGATTTCCTCGGACGCGATCGCCTCGAAGCACCCCGAGGCTTTGACTTCAGTACCGAATGTGGCGATGTGGCTGGCGTGACGGTCGAGACCCGCAAAATTTGCTAGCTCGGGGGCGAGGCGATCGTAAATGTCTTGCAACTGAGCGTGTATTTCGGCGATGGGTTCGGGGGGCGTGTTCCATAGCAGAATCAGAGTGCCGTGGGGCTTGAGGGTCGTCCGGATTTTGTGGTGTTTGTCGGGATCGCTGACCCAATGCCAAGAGGTGGCGGCGATCGCCGCGTCAAAATGCTCTGGAACGATCTCCCATTCTTCAAAGGTGGAGTTGGCGATCGCGACGTTCGGAAAGTCCCGAGTGCGATCGCGGGCAATCTCGCACGCTGCCGCGCTGGGTTCGAGGCAGGTCATCGCAAACCCCAATCGGGCAAACGATAACGTTGCGATGCCGGGGCCGCAGCCGATTTCGAGTAGGTTCGCTCCTGGAGATAATTGAGCTGCTTCGACAGCGCGGGAAATTAGGCGATTGGGATAGCGAGGGCGGGCGCGATCGTAGGCGGCGGCTACATTGGAGTACCACGATCGCTTTTCCGTCAGAGATTTCTCGTAGATGTCTTGCAGGAGGCGATCGAAAGATTGCACGAGCGAGCCTACATCAAGCGTTAGCGGTTTCGAGGGCGAGCTTCGTTCCTTTAAGGGGGTCGGGAATGTCGATGGGATAGTCTCCCGTGAAGCAGGCCGAACAGAAATGCTCGGGGGCGTATCCCGTGGCGGCGATCGTGCCTTCCCAGCTCAGGTAGGCGAGGGAGTCTACACCGACGTGGGCGGCAATTTCGTCCACTGTGTAGCGGGAGGCGATGAGCTGATCCTGATTGTCGGTGTCGATGCCGTAGAAACAGGGGTGGGTGACGGGCGGGCTGGAAATGCGCATGTGAACTTCGAGCGCTCCCGCTTCGCGCAGGGCTTTGACAATTTTGCGGCTGGTGGTGCCTCGTACGATCGAGTCGTCCACGATGACGATGCGCTGACCGCGCAAAACATCTTTGAGGGGGTTGAGCTTCATGCGCAGACCGCGATCGCGCATGGCTTGGGTGGGTTGAATGAACGTGCGTCCGACGTAGCGATTCTTGATCAGACCGTCGGTATAGGGCAGGTTCAGCTCGCGAGCAAACCCGATCGCCGCAGGAGTTCCTGAGTCGGGCACGGACATCACCCAGTCCACCTCGACCGGAGATTCTTTCGCGAGTTGTTCGCCCAGACGGGTGCGGTAGGCGTAGAGGCTTTCTTCGTGGACGAGGCTATCGGGACGTGCGAAGTAGATCATCTCGAAAATGCACAGCTTGGAGGTGGGTTGCGCCCACTGATGCGATCGCACGCCGTCGTCGTCGATCCACACCAGCTCGCCCGGTGCGATGTCGCGCACGTAGTCGGCTCCGATGATGTCGAGGGCGCAGGTTTCAGAGGCCAAAACGTAGCGTTGCGGTTCGTAATCGACGGCGGGTAGCGCGCCCAACACGAGCGGACGAACGCCGTGGGGGTCGCGCGCGCCCATGAGTCCGTGGGGCGTGCCGATGACCAAGCTGAATGCGCCTTTGCAGCGCTGTAATGCTTGGCTGGTGCCTTCAATCCAGTCGTGGCCTTCGTTGACGGACTGAGCGATCGCCTGAGCGATGGCTTCGGTGTCGGAGCTGGAGACCAAATGAACTTGGCAATCTTGCAATTCTTGGCGCAGTTCGCGGGCGTTCACCAAGTTGCCGTTGTGAGCGATCGCTACTGCCCCCAAGCGAGTTTCGACGATGGTGGGCTGAGCGTTGGCAATCCGGCTAGATCCCGTGGTGGAGTAGCGGGTGTGGCCGACCGCCAGTTCCCCTCTAAGGTTGCCTAAATTCGTTTCGTTGAAGACTTGCGTGACCAAGCCCATATCTTTGTGAACGCGGCAGAATTCGCCGTCAAACGCCGCGATCCCTGCTGATTCTTGACCGCGATGCTGGAGGGCGAATAGGCCGAAATACGTTAACGTCGCGACGTCTTCGTTCGGAGCCAGCACGCCAAAAACGCCGCAGGCTTCTTCGGGCTTATCGGGCAGGTGAGGCATCGAAGGAGCCGAAAGTGCAGTCATAGCAGAATGAGGAGAATACGGCGGGACTCTCTTCTAGTCTACCGTGGAGGAGATCGCCCTCTGGCTGCCTTTCCATCCCCGATCTCTGCCGTACTCTCAGCGAGCCTGTCGTGCCTCACCCGATGCTGCCCGAACGCTTTGCGATCGCTTGCCAAACTTTGCGAGCGCACCTCTCGCCACTGTGCGCTTCTGAGATCGATCCTCCCGAGATCGAGCCTCCTGAGATCGAGCCTGATGTTGCTGCGCGGCTGGTGACGAACTTGAGCGGTATCCTCACTCCTGAAGCGATCGCGACGTTTAGCAGCGGCGATCTCGGAGCCGAATTGAGACCCTACAGCGTAGAAGTTCACAAAGAATTGCGACTCATGCAGATGGATGTGGCGCGGTGGCGAGCAGCACGACAGGAGGCTACGCGGCGATCGCGTCTCGCCGAGATTCAAACGCGAAGCGATCGCTTAGTGAACTACCTCGATGCCCTGCTACAGAGCGGTGCTTCCCCAGAAAGCCCGAGTGCAGACAAAGACTGAGCGCAGACTAAGCGGCGATCGCTGACTCCCAGTTCGGGATAGCGATCGAACGAGACTGGCCGTGCTGGCCTTGCGAGCCAGCCAAAATCAGAATGATAAGCTTTGAGAATTGTGATTCGCGCCCGCAAGCGTACCCGTCATGTTGCAGTCTCCCGTTGCTGAAGCCCCTTCGACCCCCGAAGTCTTCGAGCGCCACGTTATGGGGACGTACGGTCGATTTCCGCTGACGCTAACGCGCGGCGAGGGCTGCTGGGTCTGGGACGATGCAGGCAAATCCTATCTCGACTGCGTCGCCGGAATTGCTACCTGCACGCTCGGTCACGCCCATCCCGCCATGGTGGCAGTCGTCACCCAACAGATGCAAACCCTGCATCACGTCTCCAATTTGTACTACATCGCCCCGCAAGCCGAGCTTGCCCGATGGTTGACGGAAAACTCTTGCGCTGACAAAGCATTTTTCTGTAATTCGGGAGCAGAGGCCAACGAAGGTGCTATCAAGCTGGCGCGCAAGTACGCCCACACCGAACTGCAGATTGACGACCCGGTGATTTTGACCGCAAAAGCCAGCTTCCACGGACGGACGATGGCGACGATCACGGCGACGGGTCAGCCCAAATATCAGAAGAACTTCACCCCCCTCGTGTCTGGGTTCGACTACGTACCCTACAACGACATTGCGGGCACGCAGGAGGCGTTAGAACGAAACGGCGATCGCGTTTGTGCCATTCTGCTGGAACCTCTGCAAGGGGAAGGTGGGGTCAATCCGGGCGATCGCGCTTATTTCCAGTGGTTGCGGCAGGTGTGTACCGAACGACGGATTTTGCTGATGCTGGACGAGGTACAGGTGGGGATGGGTCGCACGGGGCGGCTGTGGGGCTACGAAAATCTCGATATCGAGCCGGACGTGTTCACCCTCGCGAAAGGGCTAGCCGGGGGCGTGCCGATTGGGGCACTGCTGTGCAAAGACGAGTGCGACGTACTTCGTCCTGGAGATCACGCCAGTACCTTCGGCGGCAATCCGTTGGCTTGTGCGGTGGGTTTGGCCGTGGCCGCCACGGTAGAGAACGAGAATTTGACCGGGAATGCTCGCGATCGCGGCCAACAACTGCGGCAAGGGTTGAGTGCGCTGGTCGAGAAATATCCTGACCTGCTGGAAAACGTGCGCGGTTGGGGGTTAATTAACGGTTTGGTTACGAAGATCCCGGCCATTGACATCGTCAAAGGAGCGATCGCCCAAGGCTTGCTCCTCGTCCCTGCTGGAGCTAATGTCGTACGCTTCGTGCCGCCGCTGACGATGTCTGAGTCTGAGATTGAGACTACGTTGACCAAGCTCGACGCGACCTTGCAAGCCATTTCGAACTAATTCAATTTCTGCACCTACGCTTCTGAAGGAGTCGCTGTGGATTCAAGCTTTTGGCATCAGAAGTGGGAGAGCAATGCCATTGCCTTTCACAAAAGCGAAGCAAATCCGGCATTGGTGAACCATTTCGGCACCTTATCGCTCGCGAAAAACAGTCGCGTTTTTCTGCCGCTGTGCGGCAAGACGCTCGACATCCCATGGCTACTCTCTCAAGGCTATCGCGTGGCGGGAGCCGAACTCGTTGAAATGGCGATCGAGCAGCTTTTCGACGAGCTTGAGGTCGAACCCGAGGTCTCGGATATGGGCAAAGTCCGCCAGTACAGCGCCCCTAACATCACTATTTTTGTCGGCAGTATTTTCGACGTGACGGGCAACATCCTCGGTGCAGTCGATGCCATCTACGATCGCGCCGCCCTAGTTGCTTTGCCCGAAGAGGTGCGTCGTCGCTACACGGTTCACTTGGCGCAGATGAGCGATCGCGCGCCGCAGCTACTCGTCACCTTCGAGTACGACCAAAGTCTGATGAATGGCCCGCCGTTTTCCATCAGCACAGCAGAAGTGAAGCAACACTACGGCGATCGCTACGAGCTATCGTTGCTCGCCAGCGCTGATTTTGAAGGGGGTTTGAAGGGTCTAAATGCCATCAAAGAGAACGTTTGGTTGTTGGAAAGCCCCCGGTGACTTCACATTCTTGCTGGAAACGCCTCGGACATTGACTTGGTTGACCCGACACGAGCACGTCTGTCCGAATAGAGACTCTCAAGCGGTGTAACAAGGGCTTCGGGATACAATTTTGAGGCTCTGATTCGGGCGCGATCGCGCGGATGATCTGATGGACGTGACCTGGCAACCTGGTAAAGCCTACGAAGATATTATTGCTACCCCAATGATAAGTGCGATCTAGTAAATAAGAGCGATACAGATCTTTTTCAGGATAGAAACCATAAAAGTCTTTGTCTTGTTTGGCTTCGGTAACTTTTTTATTGAGAATGGTGGAAGCAACTTCGCGAT
>JBCBTL010000092.1:0-7850 GCA_039818705.1 Cyanobacteria bacterium J06639_1 | reverse complement strand
AGCGGCGGGTCGCTATCAACTGCTGTGGACGACGTGGCAAGATTGGGCAGCGCGAGCGGGGGTGGACGAGCGATCGTTCTCGCCTGAAAACCAAGACCGTGCGGTCTATCGCTTTCTCATCAGCCAAGATCTCCAGCCTATGCTGCACGAGGGACGCGCCGAGAGTGCATTTTGCCAGTTGGGAGAAGCATCGGTATGGACGTCAATGCCGTGCGGAGGCGAACCGAATCGCCACACGGATGATGTTTTAAGCCTTTACGAAGAATTTTTGGAGCAAGAACAGCAGCAGGTAGCGATCGCGGAAGAGCGATCGAAATCCTCGTAACTGTCAACGTGCAAAGTACGCATCGATTTTATCGAGGACATTCAGACCTTTCTCAATTGAGCCGCGTGCAGCCATAGCGCGGAATCGGGTTTCAGTATCAAATTCTGCAAGAGCTTGAGTTGAAAGTTCCTCCATCAGTTTGTTGACGCTGACTTTGCGATGACTGGCAAACGCCTTCAAACGAGCGTATTTTTCGTCAGGAATGCGTATGGTTAGCGTTGCCATCTCACTCACCTCTCAAGAGTTGTTCGGGCGTTACCATTTCAAGCTCTGGGAAAGATACCTGTGTTCCTTGAAAATCTCGAACATTGTTGGAAACAATCATTGCCGCATTGCCAGCTACAGCAAGTTCGAAAACGTGATTATCAGACTCATCTGTTAAATTGGGTCGCCAAAGGTAGTAGATAGAAATCCACTCGCAGACTGAGCACAGCGCATCGCGTAAGTCATCGACTTCCTGTTGTGAAGCCGGACACAGTTTGAGAATAGATTCTCGGCTAGTTACGTCAACATATTCTAAAAATAACGTGTTACTGATAAGCGGCTGATATCTTCCAGTCAAGCATCTTCGCAAGATTTCTCGGTTCGGCCCCGCCTTGCCAATGAGGGCAGCAATAAGGACGTTCGTATCCAGCACCAATCGTGTGGCTATGACTTGACGCTAGCATATATGCCATCAGATAGACGTTTGGTGGAGTGATGGTTGTGCGTATCAAGGTCATCAATCCCAATACCAGTGCGGCGATGACGACCTCGATCGCCACCATCGCCCTGAAGCACGCGGCACCGACAACCGAAGTCGTTACAGTTTGCCCTGATGCTGGCCCCGAGTCGATTGAAAGCTATTACGACGAATACTTAGCCATCCCAGGCGTGTTGCAGGCCGTTCTGAAAGACGAAGCGGAGTTCGATGCTTTCGTGCTGGCCTGTTGGGGCGATCCGGGGGCGGATGCCGTGCGGGAAATGACGACAAAGCCCGCGGTCGGGATTGCGGAAGCGTCAATGTACGCGGCCAACGCGATCGCCCCGCGCTGGTCGGTCGCCACGACGCTCCAGCGCACGCATCACATGGTCGAAGCGATCGTGAAAAAGACGGGGTTGAGCGATCGCTGTGCCTCCATTCGCTGTGCCGACCTGCCCGTGTTGGCCTGCGAGGACGACCCGGACGCGATCGTCAAAGGATTGGCTCGTGTAGGACGTTTGGCGCTGGAAGAAGACGGGGCGGAAGCGATTATTTTGGGCTGTGCGGGCATGGGGGGATTGGATGCCCAACTCGCCGAGATTTTGGGCGTGCCTTGCATCGATCCGGTGGCGGCGGGCGTTCGCTTTGCCGAAATGTTGGTGGGGATGGGGTTGAGCACCAGTAAATACATGACCTACCGATCGCCTGAATCTAAGCTCATCAAAGGCTATCCCGATGTCATGCAGTTTCCGCAGGGCGATCGCTGAGCGACTGCTCGAAGGGAATGGTGACGGCGATCGCATCCATGAACGTCCTTTCACAAAGCCTTAATTTCGCATTCACGAATCCTGACGAGACTCAGAGTGTTGGCGAACGTCAGCGCGTTTTGATGTCGCCAACTCAACAGCTCGATCGCTAGAGGAAATACCTTCCCGAGCTGTTGAACGACCATTGCATCCCTGTTTTTTTGAAGTCTGGCGTAGCGTTGCGCGCGATCGCCGGACGCAGACTGTCGTGTCATGTCGAGAGGTCATCACTCATGCGAGTTTGTGTTGTTGGAACGGGATATGTCGGGTTGGTGACCGGGGCTTGTTTGGCTCGCATCGGTCACGACGTGATTTGCATCGATACCAACGTTGCCAAAGTGGAACAGATGCAGGCGGGCATCCCCCCGATTTACGAACCGGGCTTGGAAGAGATTATGCAAGGGGGAATGCGATCGGGGTTGCTCTCCTTCAGCACGGATTTAGCGGCTGGTGTCAAGCACGGTGAAATTATCTTTATCGCCGTGGGTACGCCGCCATTGCCTTCGGGAGCCAGCGATACTCGCTACGTGGAGGCGGTTGCGCGCGGCATCGGCCAGCACCTGAACGGCGAATATAAAGTCATCGTCAACAAGTCCACCGTTCCCATCGGTTCGGGCGATTGGGTGCGCTCGATGATTCTGGATGAGTTGAGTAACCGCCAAGCCGACTCGAACTCTCGATTTGACGTAGTGAGCAACCCCGAATTTCTGCGGGAAGGCTCCGCCGTCTTTGACACCTTCAATCCCGATCGCATTGTCTTGGGTGGCAACAGCGACGCTGCGATCGCCAAAATGAAGCAGCTCTACGCTCCCATCGTCACCCGTCAGTTTGCCGAAGACCGGAGCGCTTCAGAAGTCCCTATCGTCGTGACGGACTTGGGTTCGGCAGAGACGATCAAGTACGCAGCTAACGCTTTCCTCGCAACAAAAATCAGTTTCATCAACGAAGTCGCAAATATTTGCGATCGCGTCGGTGCTGACGTAACTCAAGTTGCGGCGGGTATCGGCCTCGACTCTCGCATCGGCCCCAAGTTTTTGCAGGCTGGCTTAGGCTGGGGCGGGTCTTGCTTCCCCAAAGACGTAGCCGCGCTGATTCATACGGCAGCCGACTACGGCTACGACGCTCCTTTGCTGCAAGCGGCGGTGGACGTGAACCGCAAACAGCGGTTGCTGGCGGTCGAAAAGCTTCAGCAAGTCCTCAAAGTGCTCAAGGGCAAGACAATCGGCCTCCTCGGACTGACCTTCAAACCCAACACCGATGACATGCGCGATACTCCTGCGCGCGATTTAGCCGAACACCTGCACCGTTTGGGTGCCAAGGTTAAGGCTTACGACCCGATTCTGTCTGAAAAGGGTGAGGTAGACCTGCCGGAAGTCAATCTGGTTGCCAATGTTGCAGAAGCGGCGCGCGGTAGCGATGCGATCGTGCTCGTCACCGACTGGAGTGAGTTCGGCCAACTCGATTTTTCGGAGTTGGCTCGCATCATGCGCACCCCCATTGCCATCGACGGGCGCAACGTGCTCGATCGCGATCGCCTAGCGGCAGCCGGATTCTACTGTTTCAGCATCGGTCGTCCCACCACCGTGCCTGCGGACTCCGTATTGAGAGCCACTGACAGACCGGCCTCGACACGGTTATTCTCAGTGGCGAACGCAACTGCTTAAGCGCGAACGATCGTGTCAACCGAGCGAGTTCTTTTGCATACCCGCCACGCTTCGTTGCTAGTAAATGAGTGAGATCGCGGGTGTCCAGCACAGTCATTCGGCTTCGCGTCGAACGACCCTGGTAGATTCGCGCGGTCTGGTGACGTGATTTCCGGTACGCGCTCGCGCAATCCTGCGTAGACTCTCAAGTGGCGTGGTGGATTTTACTCGTAAGGCACTTATAATTGTGCTTGTCTTAGCTCGTTACACAACTTCCTGCCCCGGTTGCTCGCCGGGGCAGCTTTCTTTTTGGGGATATTTGCGTAAGTGCGCGTTCGCACGCGGTTGAAGGTGCTCAGCTACCGCAAGATATCTCGGATGAGCTGTTGACTGGCACGACGAGCCCGATCGCGATAGTCCTGAGCCGAAATGCCCAGCAACGGCAGTACGGGATTGAGATGAAGGGCGACAAACTGCGGGCGGATGCGATCGCGCATGTGGCGAAACGTATCGAAGAGCTGCGATCGCACTTGGCGAGCGCGCTCGGGAGAGCTTTCCGCCAGAACGGAGCGTAGGTAGTGGCGCGCGAAGGTAACGTGACCGTGTTCCTGCTGGCGAATACGGCGGAAGATGTGGCCGAGGGAACCGGGGAATTCGGCTTGTAGGTCGAGCAGGAACAGGGCGGAGGCTTCGACCACCATCGAGCCGACGACGAGATCGAGACTGTCGGTGCAGGAGTGAATGCGATCGCGTAATTCCTCTGCCCAGTCAGGTGGAGGGGGAATGGCAGGGGAGCTGGGGAGTTGAGCGATTAAATCGGCAAAGACTTCAGCGTGCCACGCTTCGTCGGCGTGATGCACGTCGTGCGAGTAGCGCCGGAGCTGAGGATCGGGGGCGAGCTTAGCTAAACACGCTGATAATTCTTGAGCGGCGAGTTCGCCGTAGTAAAACCCCGACCACAAGTGTAGGAATTCGGGGCGATCGCGCGGGTCGAGAGCGCGCTGCGTCTCGGCGGGAGCGATAGATCTGGGCAGAGAACTGAAGGCGATCGCGGCAGAAAGAGGGCGGCGAGTTCGCGCGAGGACTGAGACCATACCGGACTGAGACCAAAGATGGACTGACGAGACTAAAAATCAGCTTACATCTCGACTGTCGCGATTGTTTCCTTGAATACAATTTCGTCCGCGCGCGGATTGACGTTAACCAGTTCGAGATCGAGCCACTCTCCCGGTTCGGCGTGGCGTTGCAGCCGAACGGCGACGCGAAAGGCGAGGTCGTCAATCAAAATCATGGCGAGATTTTCCATTTCTCGCAGATAGCCCAATACTTGACCGCGCCAGAGGGGGTCAGGCGATCGCTTCAAATATTCCAACGTCCAGTAACGGTTGGCCGAGCGCTCGATTTGCGTGGCCGTATAGGTAATCGTGCCGAGGGAGTCGATCGCCTCTTGGACGTGTTGGGGCTCGAAGGGGCACGCTTCGCCAGACAAAAAGGCTTTGAGCTGAAAGTGAACCAAGAGATCGCTATAGCGGCGAATCGGGGACGTGACCTGACAGTATTCATCTAGCCCTAACCCCGCGTGGCGGCTGGGATTGAGGCTGATTTCACCGCGCTGCATGTAGCGAATGATGGCGAACGATCGCACGGCTCCCGGCGCGAAGGATTCGAGTTCTTCATCGGAGGGGAGGTCGGGGGCGATTTGGTGGCGATAGGGAACGGGAATGTCGTGGGTGGCGGTAAAGCGAGCGGCGGCGGCTCCGGTTAGCACCATCATTTCGGAGACGAGCTGGCGCGAAGGGGTATCTTCAATTTTGGCGATGTCGAGGGTTGGGCCGCTTTCGGCATCGCCTTCCACATCGCTGACTTTGATGGATTGCTCGGGTAGGCCGATCGCGATCGCCCCTTGTCCCATGCGCCACTGATAGCGTTTCTGGGCGGCAGCAGCGATCGCGCTCAACTCCGGTTCGACATCCAGTTCTAACAGTTCGTCCGCTTCTTCGTAGGTGAGCCGGTACGTGACTTTGACGTGACTGGCACAGACATGGCAGTCAGCGATCGCGCCATCTGCGTCCAGAATCACGCCGAAACTGAGGGCGCACGAAATCTCGCCCTGACGCAAGCTCATCGGCCCAGTGGCTAGGGACAGAGGGAGCATCGAAATGGTGCGATCGGGGAGGTAGATGCTCGTCCCACGCTTGCGGGCCGCGAGGTCGAGGGCATCGCCAGGGGAGAGCCAGCGAGTGGGGTCGGCGATGTGAATCCAGAGGCGCTGTCGGCCATCCTCTAGGGTCTCGACACTCAGGCCGTCATCGATTTCGCGGGTGCTGGCATCGTCGATGGTGTAGGTCTTGAGATGGGTTAAATCCGTGCGGGCGATCGCGTCTTCGGGAGGGTCTTGTAAGCGCGCTTTGGCTTCAGCTTCTACATCGGCGGCGAACGCGATCGGGACGTGGTGGCGGCGCAGTGCCAAATTCTCGTGTTCCGTCCACAGCCCCAACGCGACCAGTGCATCTAGCGCGCCCTGTGAGGAAGGCGATCGCCCCAACTCTTTCAGCAAATCGATCGCGTGCTGGCGGTCGGATGCTTCGTCGTCAAACAGCGCGAGCCGTTCTAGCGACTCCAATCGCAACCGCTCGCCGGGAGTCCAGGTAACCGTTTCCTTCTGATTGAAAACGCGATCTAGTTTGACCGCAAATTCGGCCTTTTCACGCTCTTTACGCTCGGTAACGGCGATTTGATGCTGAATCTCTTCCACTTGCGCCCGCGATCGCGGCTCGAAGGCGTCACCCTTGCGCTTGAAATACACGCGATCGTCCGAGAGTAGGCGAAACGTAGCGTAAGTGGTCTCGGGGGTTTGGCTGGAGAAGATCATCTCAGCCAAATCTCCAGGTTCCATCGCCTGCGGCTCGTCGCTGAGCAGTTCCCATGCCAACGCCAAATTCTCGGGATCGAGGTTGCCTTCGACCTGTTGCCAGAACGGGGCAATATCGCCAGGGGTGCAGGCCTGAGCGACGGGAATCACGAAGGCAATTTGGCGGGGATGCACTTTATGCGTTTGTCCGGTGGCGCTGGCGAGGACGAGATTCTTTTTCCCTTCCGTACCCTGGACGACCCCCAACCTGCGATCGCCGTGGAGGCGAAATTCAACCAGCGTACCTTTCTCCACCCCGCGCTCCTCCCAGGCCATTTCGCTCGCAAACATGCCTACCCATTCTAGGAAGTTCGGTTCAGATTCGAGCAAAAGGATAATTTTAGAGGCTCGATGCATCCCGCCATGAGTGGCGAGTGCTTGCGGGCGATCGCTCCGTCCTCAAACTCAACCCAACTCAGGAGCGCGGATTTCAAGAGTCTAGGCCACGCTCGGCACTCAGTCTAAATCGCCTTCCCGGTGGGTTTCGATCGTGCAGTCTGCCGTGGGACGAGAAACGCAGGTAAGGATGTAGCCCGCTTCGACCTCTTCGGCATCGAGGAAGTTGCTGTTGTCCTGATCGACCGTACCCGCCATCAATTTACCAACGCAGGTGTAGCAAGTTCCCGCCCGACAATCCACGGGGAGTTCCAATCCAGCTTGCTCGGCAGCACTCAAAATGTATTGGTCGCCGGGCACGTCAATCGTGGTGTCTAATCCCTGGTCGGCATTCACCAACCGCACTTTGTACGTTGCCATCTCGAATGCCCTCTCTCGTGCTTCCCTGTTGCGCCAGTCGCGATATCGTATCGATCGCAGGCACTTCACTTAACGTTACATACTGTTAATATTCCCGTCCGCGATCGCGATCTTGCAGCCTTACTTGAGAATTCGCGGTTGGGTTTGCTTCTAGTCGGGATATCGTCGGTCGAGACATCAGCGGAAATGGCGATTGCTCTTTTGTCTTCCACTGTCTCGGAACTACCGCAGACTTAGAGCTACCGCACTGAATCCAGCCACATTTGCAGGTCGTCGAGGCGATCGAAGTCTAGGAGTGCCTCGCTCAACTGTTCGAGGTGCATTGGCGTAAGGGCGTTGAGTTGGGCGAGTACCTCTGCAGAAAGCGTGCCGAGCTTACGAGTGAGTTGGCGGCGAACGAGCGATCGCCTTTCTCGTTCGATGCCCTGTTCGATGCCCTGTTCGATGCCCTGTTCGATGCCCTGTTCGATCCCTCGCTGTTGGGCTGTCCGCTCGATCGCGCTCAAGTACGGCATACTCTCTTCCTCCTGCAACTGCGCTAGCTCGGCTTGATATTCCAACTCTGCTTCGGGCGGCAAATGCAGGATCCACTCGATGAATCGATACAAACTGACGATCTCGTCTCGGCTGTATCCCTTCTGTCCGAGTTGCCGCGTCAGATTCAGTTTCCATCGTTTGCGTTGGTCGATATTGGTGCGGGTGGACTGGGCTTTCAGATGCGCCATCA
>JBCBTL010000091.1:0-7853 GCA_039818705.1 Cyanobacteria bacterium J06639_1 | reverse complement strand
GGATGGTTTCGGTGGGGACGCGCTTTTCGGTTTTTGCCTGGGTAGGGGTGGCAACCATGAAACTCTCGTTGAATGACAGTAGCGGACGAGCGATCGCTGATATCGGCGGTTCGCGAAATGTTAAGCAGCCTGGGCATTAGGTGCTTGCAGTCTATCAGCGTCTTTGATGCCCGCAGGGGCGATCGCCGTTAAGAAGTGTTGAGCTAGATCGACATTTGGACTTGCTTGGACTCTGGACATGTTTGGAAACGGGACAGAGGAAAGCGATAGCTTTCGAAATCACAGCCTAAAAGCGTAGTGACTCTGACGAATGAGGGTGACAGCATGTACGCAATTCTTACCAAGCGTGTAAGGTTGTAGTACTAACTTGAGTTCGACTAGCCGCTATTTTCTCTAGCCGATTGGGTTCCAGATTTTGTAACTCTGGGCTACAATAGGCCACGAGAGCTGGCAGGCGCTCGTCCCGGAAGCGGGGAGCAAATGTCTGAGGATGGCTTAGGCGCTCTCAAAATGTGTGAGGAAAAGGAGAATCCGAATGTCTGTTAGCTACAGAAAGGTTTTGCTTGCAGGGTCCACGGCGTTGGGCGCTGCTTTGTTTGCATCTGTCGGTGAGGCTCAGGCTCAATTTGCTCAGCCCCAAACCGTCGCTCAGGTTACCTCTGTTTCGCAGTTGTCTGACGTTCAACCCACCGACTGGGCATTTCAGGCACTGCAATCCTTAGTCGAGCGTTACGGCTGTATCGCCGGTTATCCCGACGGCACCTTCCGCGGCAACCGCGCTATGACTCGTTACGAGTTTGCCGCTGGTATGAACGCTTGCTTGGATCGCATCAACGAGCTGATTGCTGCTGGTTTGGCTGACAAGGTTTCCAAGGAAGACTTGGCTACCGTTCAGCGCCTACAGGAAGAGTTCCAGGCCGAGCTGGAAGCTTTGCGCGGTCGCGTTGATTCCCTTGAAGTTGAAGTTGATGAGCTGCGCGATCAGCAGTTCTCTACCACCACCAAACTTGGCGGTCAGTTCGTCACCGGTATCTTCGGCGCTACCGATAACAACTGGATCGTGCCTTACCGAGTTCAGATGAACTTCGACGCTTCGATTCGTGGCGATGACCGCTTGCGCGTTCGCTTGCGCGCTCGCGAAACTCCTGGGTTTGCTGGTGACGACATCGGATTCGGCTTTGGTGGTGCGACTCGCGCTGCTGGTCAGAACGTGTTTTTCTTGGATGATCTGAAGTACGAATTCGATGCTTTCAACGACAAAGTGTCTTTCCTCTTCGGTTTCAACAGCACGGTAGCTGGCGATGTCTTTAGCTTCGGCACTCCCTTCGACGCACTTTCCGACTTCGCCGATACGCCTGACTTGACTCAGGATATTGGTCGTTTGGTTGGTAGCGGCAAAGATGGTACTGGTGAGTTTGTTGCTGCTTTCAACTGGCAAGCAACTGACTTAATCAGCTTTGCATATGGCTATACCGCCTTTGAATCGACAACGCCCTCTGATGGCGGCGGCGTTTTCAATGGCCCCTTTGCGAACTCGGTTGAGTTAGCATTTACACCAACCGACACCCTCATCATCTCGTTGCAGTACACCAACTTCCAAGATGGTGAATCTGGGAATGCTCCCCCTCCGGCTCCTGGCCTGGGCTCCATCCGTCCTGATAACGACGATGATGCCAACTCGTACGGTATCGGCATCACTTGGGAAATCACCCCTCGCGTCATTTTCTCAGGCTGGTACGCTGCGGCTGATGTGAATGTCGAAGGCAGCACTGATGACGATATCGAGGACTTCTTGATTGGATTTGCATTCCCCGACTTGTTCTTGGAAGGTGCAAACGCTGGTATCAGCTTTGGTCAAGCAGAAAGCTTTGCTGGCGCTGAGACTGGTGCAACCGTTCTGGATGTCTACTACAGCTTCCCCTTGGCCGATCGCATCACGGTGACTCCTGGCTTGTACATCTACGATCCCGGCGATGCTGGCGACGACACGGTGACTGTTGGTGGTGTCCGCACGACCTTCAGCTTCTAAGAGAACCGTTTAGGTTTGTAGAAAGGAGCCCTACGTAGGGCTCCTTTTTCATGTGGAAAGCACGCATTCAGATTCTGCTGGACAATACTAGATCCTTACGAATTGCATCAAGTAAGGTTTTATCTCGCGACTGTGCTGCCAGAGCTTTGTTGAGGTAGATTTGCGCTAGTTTGAACTGCTTGAAGCGCAGGAGTTCGCGACCGCGCTGGTGGTAACTGAGAGCGACCCAACGCTGGGCTGTAGGATGGCCAGTAAAACGCAGAGCCAATTCATCAGCTAGTTTGACGGCGATCGCGTATTCCTTCCGTTCGTAAGCACTCCGCACCCGCTGCTTCATTAACGTGTAGGTCTCAACATCGAACTCAAATGGAGTAAAAGACGATGCTGAGGCTGTCGCTTGAGATGATTTCGGGGATGACGTTGGTGACGAAACGCGCTTTTTAGGGTTGAGCGTGCGATCGTATTCGCGGCGTTGGAGAGGGTTGCGCAAAACTTGGTAGGCTTCGTTGATTTTGAGGAAGCGATCGCGATTCTCTTCGCCAGCTACATCGGGATGATATTTTCGAGCAAGTCGCCGATATGCCTGTTTGATTTGCTCGGGGGTGGCTCGGGGCGAAATCTGAAGTAATTGATAGTGCGTCATACGGTAGAGTCAGAAGCTGCGCGCATGCTTATCCTACCCAGTCCGCCCACGCAAATGGGCGCGCAACAGAGCAGGTTCGTTCGCTAGATTGCATGTGGAGAGATGCGCGCAGGACGAACGGGTGAGATGCACGATGAAGCAGCAATACGCGATCGCTATGGGTGGCGGAGCCGCAGGATTTTTTGGGGCGATCGCCTGTGCCCAGTTGAATCCAAATATTAAGGTCAGCATTTTAGAGGCAACCCGGCAGGTTTTAACGAAAGTGCGCATTTCAGGAGGCGGACGGTGCAACGTCACGCACGCCTGCTTCGAGCCAGCTCAACTCATTCAAAATTACCCGCGCGGCAGTCGAGCGTTACGTGGGGCGTTCAGTCGCTTTCAACCGACTGACACTGTGGCGTGGTTCGAGTCTCGTGGCGTGAAGCTCAAAACCGAAGCTGACGGACGCATGTTCCCAATTACAAACGACTCAGCCACGATCGCGGATTGTCTGATCGACTCCGCGCGCGCGGCAGGAGTCACCGTGCGCGCGAATGCCGCTGTCAAAACAGCGACAAAAACGGGCGATTGCTTTCATCTATCCCTCAAATCTGGAGAAGAGCTGAGTTGTGATGCTCTGCTGCTGGCGACTGGAAGCAATCCCAGCGGGTACGCGATCGCTCGATCGCTCGGTCATAAGGTGCAAGCTCCCGTGCCCTCGCTGTTTACGTTTACGATTCGCGATCGCGAGCTGACTGATTTGGCGGGTGCGAGTGCAGCCGATGTAAAAATCGCGTTGAAAACTGAGGACGGTCAAAAACTAGAGCAGACGGGGCCATTATTGATCACCCACTGGGGCGTGAGTGGGCCCGCCGTACTCAAACTTTCTGCGTGGGGCGCGCGATCGCTGCACGAATGTCGGTATCGAGCGACGCTACTTGTGAATTGGTTGCCATTTTGGACTCAAGAAGACGTGCGGCGAGCACTGGTCGCGATCGCCCAAGCTCATCCCAAAAAAGCGATCGGGACGGGATGGCTGGGAGGCGATCGCCGCGCGTCAGCAAATCTTCCGCGCCGGATTTGGCGATATTTAGTGACTCACAAAGCGCAGATCGATGGGGGGAAGCGGTGGACGGAAGTCTCGAAGAAAGACATCAATCGGTTGGTAGAGGTGTTGGCGCGATCGCAGTGGGACATTTCAGGCAAAGGAGTCTTCAAAGATGAATTCGTGACCTGTGGCGGCGTTGACTTGAAAGAAGTCAATATGAAAACGCTTGAGAGCCGTCTTTGCCCCGGCCTTTTTTTTGCTGGGGAAGTACTGGATATCGACGGCGTTACGGGGGGCTTCAATTTTCAGAATGCCTGGACGACCAGTTGGCTTGCGGGAAACGCGATCGCTGCTTCACTGTTAGATAAGCAGTAACAATCCCGTGTAGAGAGCAGCTCCGCCAATGAACGATCCAAAGCAGCTTTTACGCTCGTCGGGTAGTTCGCGCTTCAAGATATTGAGGATGATGCTTCCGGCTAAGAACGACCAAACAATCGCGATCGCGGCTTCGTTAAAATGCGTCAGTTGAGCAGCTAGCGTTCCCAACACGATCGCTGAGGTGAGTAGCCAGCGGCCTTTGCGATCGTAGGTGGACTGGTGATGCTCTCGCAGAGCGACATCCATCACGAAAAAATGTAGGGCGATCGCGATAAAAAACAGAATACAGCGCAAGACAGAATGCTGACCTAAATCTTGAAGTAAGTAACTAAAAATGAAATTTAAGGCGGCAAAGGCAGTGATGTGAAGCCAAAAGATACTTGAATCAGAGCGATCGCGATGTTCATTCAGTTGATTTTGAGATTTAGCATTCAGCACGAGAATATCTAATCCATAGAAAAAGATCAGTCCAAATAATGCGAGAAGATAAACGTGGTTTTCTAAGTAGGCTAGAAATAGAATTTCAGAATGCTCTAGCTCGACCTGAGCGCGACTGAGTTCGGGAAAGATATCTAGAAAGACGTAACCGATCGATACGCCACCTGCAAAAGAGACCCAGCGATGCTCGGGAACGATCGCGAAGATATTTAGCTTTGAAGCAAACGCGTGAATGAGGACGAGACCGATCGCTAACAGTAACCCTACAAGCTGCACGGTCAGTTCCTCCACCACCTATCAGAATGTATCAGACAGAGACTTACTGCCCTTTCAAAGAAAACTTACTGCGAGGGACGCAACCTAAACATCAAGTTTGTTTGCGAATACTTTGCACTGTGTGGAATCTCTGAAGACTACATTTTTTCATACAGACACTCCCTAGCTGCATGCTTATGCTGATTGAGTGCGGGAAGAATTATGATGTGCGATCGCGGGGGGATATCGTGAGTTTGAAGGGAAAAGTGGCACTGGTGACGGGCAGCAGCCAGGGGATCGGACAAGCGATCGCGATTCGCTTGGCGGAGGCTGGAGCCAAAGTCGTCATCAACTATCGATCCAATCCAGAAGGAGCTGATAAGACGGTCGCGCAAATTCAAGAGCACGCAGAGGGCGAATGTCATGCAGTGGAAGGATATTGTGATTTAGACCGCGCCTACAGCGTGGGAGCCGATCTGGGGATTGTTGAGGATATCAACCGTCTAGTGCAAGAAAGCATCGACTATTTTGGCAAACTCGATATTCTCGTGAATAATGCCGGAATTGAGAAACACGCTCCGTTTTGGGAGGTTTCAGAAAAAGACTACGATGCCGTGCTCAAGGTCAATCTCAAAGGCGTTTTCTTTGCCGCACAAGCAGTGGTCAAACATTTGATATCAACCGAACGTCCGGGCAAGATTATCAACATCAGCTCGGTTCACGAAGACTTACCTTTTCCAAATTTTGCGGCCTACTGCGCCAGCAAAGGTGGGATGAAAATGCTGACTCGGAATTTAGCGGTGGAATTAGCACCTTACGGCATCACGGTGAATAATGTCGCTCCGGGGGCGATCGAAACCCCCATCAACACCAAGCTGCTGAACGATCCAAACAAGCTGAATGCGCTGCTAAAGAACATTCCGCTGGGACGTTTGGGGCAACCGGATGACGTGTCCGGGTTGGTTGCATTTCTCGCGTCTGACGAGGCTAGCTACATCACCGGCAGTACGTTTTTCGTAGATGGCGGGCTGACTTGGAACTATCAGGAACAGTAAATTTCCCTTCGTGCGCTGGGTTCGCCTTCTATGCTGACTTCGTTGCGATCGCACTGGCCGGAATACCTGATGGAGGGTGCCGAACTCGGCATTTTTATGGCGGTGGCAGGGTCGTTTGCTACATTGTTCAACGCGCCAGTTTCACCTGTGGTGGCCGTCATTCCCAGCTCGTTCCTGCGGAGCGTGATGATGGGCTGCACGATGGGAATAACGGCGATCTCGGTCATCTATTCGCCGTGGGGCAAGCGATCGGGGGCGCATTTCAATCCGGCGGTCACGCTGGCGTTTTACCGACTGGGTAAGCTGCAAGGCTGGGACGCATTGTTTTACGTACTGGCTCAGTTCGTGGGCGGTTTGGCAGGAATTTTGCTGGTCGCAGCCGTGCTGGGCGAGCCTTTTACGAGCCTGCCCGTACACTACATCGTCACGATTCCGGGGGCGGGGGGCTGGTTAGCTGCGTTGGTAGCAGAGTTCGTACTGGCGTCCGGTTTGATGTTAGCTATCTTAGTTTTTTCGAATCACGATCGCCTTCACGAGCGGACGGGTATCTTTGCAGGAATGTTGGTTGCCCTTTTCATCATTGTGGGCGGCCCGATTTCGGGGATGAGCATCAATCCCGCCCGCACGTTTGCATCGGCACTACCTGCCCACGTGTGGACAGCTTTTTGGGTTTACTATGCTGCCCCTCCAGCCGGGATGCTTTTGGCAGCCGAATTCTATCTGCAGCGCTCGCGGCAGCACCCGAAAACCCTGTGCGGCAAGCTTTGCCCCAATGCCGAAACCCGCTGCATCTGTCTCGACTGTCCGTGTCAAGACATGCCCACCCCCGCCGAGCGTCCGCAGATCGATCCGATCGAACGCTAATTCAGTTGACCCCTGAGGACTTTACCGATGACTGCCGAACGCCAAAGACTTCAAGACATCGCAGAGCATCAGACTGCTTGGAAATTATGGGGACCGTATTTAAGCGATCGCCAGTGGGGAACCGTGCGAGAAGATTACAGTCCTGCGGGAGAAGCCTGGGACTATTTTTCGCACGACCAGTCTCACGCTCGTGCGTATCGCTGGGGCGAAGATGGGTTGCTGGGTATTTCCGATGAAAAGCAGCGTCTTTGCTTCAGCCTAGCCCTCTGGAACGGACGCGATCCGGTTTTGAAAGAGCGCTTATTTGGACTCACGGGCAATCAAGGCAATCATGGGGAAGATGTCAAAGAATATTATTTTTATTTGGATAGCACTCCAACGCATTCGTACTTAAAAGCTCTCTACAAATATCCTCAAGCTGAATATCCTTACAAACGTTTGGTCGAAGAAAATCAACAGCGAGGACGGCACGCTCACGAACTCGAACTGCTCGACACGGGCGTTTTCGATGACAATCGCTATTTTGATGTCTTTATCGAGTACGCCAAAGCATCGCCTCAAGATATGCTGATTCAGATCTCGATCGCGAACCGCAGCTCTGAATCTAAAACGATACACGTGTTACCTCATCTGTGGTTCCGAAATACCTGGGCGTGGGATGAGGAGAGCACGAAGCCTAAACTCTCGCTCGCGCAGAAGCAGGATGCTTACTACGAGATTGCAGCGACTCATGCTGAGTTGGGGGAGTATCGACTGTATTGCGATCGCCAGTCGCACGACTGCACGCCCTTATTTACCGAGAATGAATCCAATTATCAACACCTTTTCGGCACTGAAAACCCAACGAAATACGTCAAAGATGCTGTACATCGCTACGTGATTCACGACGATGACGAAGCCGTCAATCCAGAAAGAGTGGGGACGAAATATGCAGCTCACTACGCGATAGAGGTTCCAGCAGGCGAGACGAGACAGATCAAGCTACGCTTGTGCGATCGCCTGCCCCAAGCTGCTCCGTTTGGATCGGAGTTCGAGCAGATTGTGAGCGATCGCATTCGGGAAGCTGATGAGTTTTATCAGAAAATATCGCCGTTTTCTATGCCCGAAGAGCAGCGTCACGTTCAGCGTCAGGCGTTTGCGGGCTTGCTGTGGACGAAGCAGTAT
>JBCBTL010000090.1:0-7875 GCA_039818705.1 Cyanobacteria bacterium J06639_1 | reverse complement strand
GAGGAATGAATTCTGTAGTGCTGAAGTCTTGAGTAGTTCCGAAGAGAAAATCATCGTTTTTATCATTAATAAATTCTAGGCGGCCTCCTGCCAGAATAAAAACGGTGTCGTTGATATCGGTCGTGTTTTGAGCGTAGAGACCTAAGTTGATTGCCCTGGTCGATGAGTCAACAATCGGGAGACCGAATATACCATCTAGAAAGTCATCATCTTGATATTCGGGGTTAAAGACATCGATTTCAGGTGCCCCGCCGATGAGCACTGTCGCATTTCGTCTTTGTTGAATCCACTCGACACCCATCACCAATTGATTATTGACGTTCTCACCCGTATCGAAATCGCCAGCCACTTCTCCTCGAACCACGAAGGTTTCGAGATAGTCGGGATCGGTTTCAAAAAATCTTCGCGATAGAATGCCTGTTTCCTCATCCAATCCAGCTGGTTGAGTGTTGATACGACTGCGGTCGATGCGGGTATAGCCAACGCCGTTTCTGAGTTGCCAACGATCGCTGAGGTCGTACTCGAACTGATAGTTCAATCGCAACTCTTCAGAAACGAGTTCGTCGAACGGGTTACCGAGCCGACGGCTGAAAGGAATGTCGGCAATGGCATCGCCGAGAGCTACTAGTCCCCGGTCGAACGGACGATTGTCGAGCAAATATTCTCCGCTCAGGTTGAGGCGCGCTCTGTCGGAGATGTCCCAAGCTAGAGTTGGCGCGACAAAGATTCGTTCGATGTCAGTAAAGTCTCGGAAACTTCCCGAATCTTCATATGCTGCGTTGACGCGAGCGCGTAGGTCGCCGTCTTCAGAAATGGGATAGTTAAAATCGATTTCAGATCGATAGGTATCGAAACTTCCCGCAGTTACGGAAAGATCTAAAAACTGAGTGAACTCGGGCTGCTTCGTAATCAGATTGATCGTTCCACCTGCGTCGAGCGACCCGAATAAGATTGCTGCTGGCCCTCGCAAGACTTCTACTTGTTCGATATTGGCCGTGTCGCGCGGTGAAGAACGCTCCAAAAATAGACTTTCTCGATAGCCATCTCGGGCGATCGTGCCGACATCAAATCCTCGGATGCGGTACTCATCAGAGCCGTCGCTGACATTCCCAGTTGAGACTCCACTCGTATTTCTGAGCACGTCGGTTAGACGAGTCGCTCCTTGTTGGTCGATTGCCTCTCTGGGAATGACTTGAATCGAAAGGGGGGTATTTTCGATGAGAGTATCCGTTCGAGTTGCTGTGCTGGCTTCTGGAACTAGAAACCTCAATCGCCGACCTTCAATGATGATTTCGCCGAGCGTAAATTCGGCATCTTCGAGCGTTGAAGTGCTCGGCACATCGTCAGTTGCATCTGCAGCAGTAGAACTGTCTTCAGGGTTGGCAATCTCTTCATCGAGGACAGAAGAAATCGTGACTCCTGTTTCGGTTTGCGAAATCTGAACTTCAGGCGCTTCGTCGGAGCCTACGAGCGTGATGCGAACGGTGCTCTCGTCCAGTTCGATCGCCGAAATAGATGTAATCTGTTGAGCTGGAGATTCGCGGAAAAAGCGATCGCCCTCAGTTAGCTGCAACCGGGCGTTGGGAATGTCGATTGCGGTGGTGGTGCCGCTGCTAGTGACGACAGGAGCGAGAGTCGCGCCCTCTGAGGTTTGGATAACGATTTCGAGCCGATCTGTCACCTGCTCGACGCGCACGTCTTCAATCCCGATGGTTTGAGCCATAGCAGGACGGGCAAGCGACAGACATGCTGCCACGACGAGTACTGATAGAGTCTGCCTGTAGTCGTTCAATTGCAACTCTCCTGGGTGCAAAGCGTGGGCTGACGCTGTTTGATAGTTCGTCAAATGCGGCTGCAAAAGGTGAATCTCGATCTCCTGTTACTGAAATCAATTTGCATTAGTTGAAACGGCTTTCAAACGAGTATTCGGCTCCAAGTCGTGCAAGGAATCAACGTTTACTAACGAGACCGAATGGCGAGCAGGTATGATGAGGGAATTCTGTAAACCCACGGAACCTCAGGCGCTTTGTGGACGTCAGCATCGACAAAGCGGAGGTGGCGGACTCTCATTTTAATGGTGTGTCATCAAGCCGAGACATGCCTCCATTGATTAACCTTCAAATGCTAATTCTTGTCAAGAAGAATGGAGCACTTATTTCTAACGGGCGGGGCAACAGTCAGCAGCAGTCTGATAAATCCAGGGAGTTCCGCGCGATCGCTCTATTTTCCTTTCGGGCGAGAATGTTTCCGCGCGAGGCTAGCGCGTGCCTAGTCCATCTAGCGGCGCATCAGATTCGCCATGCTTTTGGTAATCAGGTCGAAATCGTTGTTTTTGCCTTGCACTTTGAAAATCGATCGCCTCGCAGTGTCTAGGTCGTAGAGGATTTCGCGCTTGGCCGGATCTCGAATCCAGCTTTGTACCCAGCCGACGATCGCCCAGCGGCTGCCTTCGGTGATGGGGGTAACTTGGTGAAGGGTGGACGAAGGATAGGCGATCGCGCATCCCGACCCCAGCCGATACGCAAGATTACGGCTGGCTCCTTCGATGACGAGTTCGCCTCCTTTATAAGTGTCTGGCGAGGTTAGAAAGATCGTAAATGATACGTCGGAACGCCATTTCCCCGACATCATGGCGTTGTCGGTGTGTCTGCCGTAGGACATGCCCACCTCGTAGCGGCTGAACAGAATCGAGTGAATGGATTTCGGGCGGACTGTGGCTTGAAACAGCAAATTTTTGGCAAGAGTCGTTTTAACTTTGTCCTTGAGGGCAGTGGCATGGGGATCGCTACTTTTTAGTTGCTCGTTATTCTTGACTGCGCGAGCGTTCCAGCCGGCCGTCTTCTTGCCATCAATAAATTCTGATGCAGACAGCTTGACAATGATGTCACTGACTTCTTCCGAACTGAAAACATTTGGGATTTCAACGATCATGACAGATTGACCACGCAGAATACTTTAAACACAAACGGCAAGTTCTGTAATGATATTTCTTTCAAAATGTAAGATTTGAATAGATGTTTAGTTTCTCTATTTTAGCCGGTTATATCAGATTAAATCTTGTTGAATTATAGAAATTATGCGTGGCAGGATTGGATGACTATTTTCGAGATCTTATGTCCAGCAGCCTTTTTTGAAAAAATTGGACGGGCTTTAGCGATGCTGGCCCGTCCAATTGACTTTACGACTCGATCGAGCGCGTTTCTCGGGAGCTTTTTCAAGGGGTGTTGTAACTGTCTCCGGGCTGTGGATGGCTAGTGACGTTACAACAACGGCGGTCGGGATCAGACATTCGCAGCGAGAAACGCAACGGCCTCGCTTGGATTTGAGATGTCCGGTACGGCTAAGAAGTTAGCGGAATCAGCCAGACCCAAAGCATCAACTCCATTGAGTACGCTCAGTACTTCACCAGAGCCGGTCACTTTGAGCAGTGCGTCACTGCCTCTCTGGATGAATTCGAGGTCAGTGAAGGTCAGTTCGCTCTCTACTAAGCCGATGAGGTCAATACCCAACTCGAAGTCAGTGATGACATCTTTGCCATCGCCGTTGCCGTAGACAAACACGTCACTGCCCAGACCTCCGGTAAGGGTGTCTTTGCCTGTGACGCCCATGATGAAGTCGTCGCCAAATCCGCCTTCAACTATGTCATTCCCGGCATCGCCGCTCAGCAGATCGTTGCGGTTGCTGCCTAAGACAAAGTCATTGCCGTCGCCAGCAAAGATCGTGCCGCCGTCAGCACCCTCGATATCCGAGACGAGCAAATCAACGCTGCTGTTGTCGAGATCGACGTCGTAAAGCTCGCCGTCTTCGATAAAGATGTCGATGACTTCAGTGCCTTCAGCGATGCCATCGTCCGCCAGCGTCAGAGTGAGGCTGGGGTTGGCATCGATCAAGGTGAGGAATACGTTGTCGGCGGTAACGACGGGCGGCCCCGCGAAACCAGTGGGGGTTTGAGTCAGGACAGAAGGATCGAACTCTAGCCCTGCCGCCCCCGAATTGCTGGCGATCGCGATCGTGAGACCGTCAGTAGGAATGCTGCCATCTACATCGAACGTGAAGGTGACTTGTTCGCCTTCCGTGAGTTCAGTGGTATTGGCAACCACGCTGACAACGGGGCCGCCTTCGCCGCCTTCACCGCCTTCAGATCCCTCGCCACCTTCGCCACCTGCAAAGAGGGCATCGACGGCAAGAATGTCATCACCTTCGCCACCCCTAATGGTGTCTTGGCCTTGATTCCCTTCAATCACGTCATCGCCAGAACCACCATCAATGATGTCGGTTCTGCCGCCGCCGAGAACGGTGTCATTGCCAGAACCGGCATCGATCGTGTCGCCAATTCCTGTAAAGCGACCGGGTCCCTCTGAGGCACTGAATCGGGATAGGAACCCGGCAATGCGATCGTCGCCCGCTCCGCCGAGGATAGTGTCTGAACCTCGAGAACCTTGCAGTTGGTCGTCGCCATTCCCTCCATCGATGAAATCGGTGCCATTGCCGCCATTGATAGTGTCGTCACCGCTGCCACCGAAGGCTTCACCTCCTGCACTGCCGACGCGACGACGGACGCCAGAGCCATCGATTTCGATCGAATCGCTACCCTTGCCACCGTCGATGGTGTCGAGACCGGCTCCACCGGTGATGGTGTCGTTGCCAGAACCGCCGCTAATGTCGTCGTCGCCGAGGTTGCCATCGAGGACGTCATTGCCGCCGTCACCTGCGATGACATCGTCGCCGAATCCGCCATCGATGGTGTCCTTGCCTCTGCCGCCGTTTAGCGAATCGTTGCGATTGCTGCCGAGGACAAAGTCATCGCCAATCCCGGCAAATACAACGCCTCCGTCGGCAGCATCGATATCCGACACGAATAGATCGATGCTGCCGTTATCGGCATCAACGTCGTAAAGCTCGCCATCTTCGATAAAGAGATTGACGATTTCGGTGCCTTCGGGGAGACCGTCATCCGCCAGCGTTAGGGTGAGGCTGGGATTGTTATCCGTCAGCGTGAGCAGAACGTTCTCGGCAGTAACAACTGCGGGCTCTGCAAACCCTTCTGGGAGTCCGCCAAGAATCGCCGCAGGGTCGAATTCTAGTCCCGCAGCCCCGGAAGTGCTGCCGATCGCGATGGTCAGACCGCCGTCTGGAATGTCACCATCAACGTCGAAGGTAAACGTAACTTGCTCGCCTTCAAGCAGTTCGGTAGCACTGGCTTCAACTCCGACAACGGGGCTGCCTTCACCGCCTTCAGAGCCTTCGCCGCCCTCACCACCTTCGGAACCTTCACCGCCCTCGCCACCTTCGGAACCCTCACCGCCTTCGCCGGGTAATGCGTCAACGGCAATGATGTCATCTCCGGAACCTCCGATGATGGTGTCTTGCCCCTGGCTCCCTTCGAGGAGGTCGTCGCCATTGCCGCCGTCAATTTCATCGCTGCTGAGGCCACCCGTAACCGTGTCATTGCCACGCCCGGCATCGAAAACACTACCGGGGGCACCAATATTGCGACCCGGCCCTTCAGAGGCACTGAATTGGAACAAGAACCCAGCGATCCGGTCGTCGCCGAACCCACCGATCAGTGTATCGGCACCTCGAGAACCCGCGAGATCGTCGTCACCGCTACCACCGTCGATGAAGTCGGTGCCGTTGCTGCCGATGACGGTGTCGTTGCCGCGATCGCCGAAGACTTCTCCACCCGGAGTGTTCACGCGGCGTCTGACGCCAGGGCCGTCGATTTCGATGAGGTCGTTGCCGCCGCCGCCATCGATAGTGTCAAGGCCGTCCCCCCCGGTGATGGTGTCGTTTCCGGGGCCGCCGTTGATGATGTCGTCGCCATCCGTACCGACAATCAATTCGCTCAGCACATTCATGTCGTCCATGGGAAAAGTCACGCTCCAGCAAACAAATTTTTGCAACATCATCCGAGGCACTGAGAGCAATCGACCTCAGCAGTGCCAGCGACTCGAAAGAGCCTATGCGAAAGTGTTTTGAATTGAGAGAAACTCAAATACGAGCTTCCCAACTGACAAGAACGCCAGCTCTCTCGGACATCTAGGCAGGGTCACACAGAGCCGGAGAAATACTCAAAAGGAAGAACGGCTGCCTCGGGACAGGTCTCGATCGCCCTAAATAGACACCGAACCTAACCTGATGTCAAAAACAGACTGAAACCTACCATCCGTGAGAGATGTCAGTGACAGGCTAGTCATTTCATGGGTTTCCCTAGAAAACCTCTTCCACTTGAGTACTGTTGACAATGCCTAGCATTAACCACACAGAAAGCTATCACCTGAACATAGAGAGGTCAAGGCATACCCACGAACGCATGAAGACGTATCAGTATGGTTTTTGCCGGACAGGGTCAGCTTGTTATTTCCATATAATGAGGTTTATACGGAGATGATTTAGGGTTCCAAGACATGTCTAAGCTCCGTAATGATGCCGTTGATGCTTCGAATGTCTTTTAGAATACATTCTCAATAAAAATTTGGAGACTGCGATCGGCCAGCGTTCGCGGACTAATCGCACATTATTTGCTTTGGGTTCAGCCCTTTGCATGACAAACCTGCTGATATATCAAGGCAACTGGAATGTCGCTTGTTCTGCCACAGCACGGAGGTATTGGGAGGGATGCCAACAAGGGTGCAGTTTTCAAACTCGAACTCGATGGTACTTCTTTACGTGAAACTGGACAGGCGATCGCGAAGCGAGCCTGTCCGGTTTCACAGCTACTCAGTTGAGTAGCTCAATGCCGAAGCACTTTAGAGGAGAGTAGACACGTCATCCGGATTCGAGATGTCCGGCAAGCTTACGAAGCTAGCTTCATCCAGTGCCGAGGCATCAACACCCGTCAGGATGCTCAAAACCTCCCCAGAGCTAGCAACGCCTAGCAGAGCATCGCTGCCCGACTGAGTAAAGGTGAGGTCTTCAAAGACCAGCTCGCCTTCCACCAAACCGAACAAGTCGGTGCCTACCTCGAAGTCCGTGATGACGTCAGTGCCGTCACCGTTGCCGTAGACGAAGACATCTCTACCGCTGCCTCCAGACAAGATGTCATCTCCGGTTACGCCCATGATGAGGTCGTTACCGTCTCGGCCTTCGATGGTGTCGTCACCCGAGTCGCCACTAAGGAGGTCGTCGCGGTTGCTACCGAAGACGGTGTCGTTACCCTTACCGGCAAACACGAGGCCGCTGAGGTCAACGCCAAGTTCGCCCAGCAGTTCGCCGGAGTAGTCAACGGCATCGTCAATAGTGACAACTAACTCCGTGAGTACTGAAGCAGGCTCAATCGGAGCATCGGGCAGAGTAACGGTGGGCAGAATTGCCTCAAGGTCATCGAATGTACCTTCGATGGTTGCTTGCGCATCCGCATTGATTTGATCCTTGACAGTTTCATAAAGCATCTCTGCTTCACGAATAAAGCCGTAGGAGTCTTGGTACTCAACTTCTTCTACGAAGACGCCGTCTGCGATCGCGTTGTTGTACTCGAAGTCAGTGACAGCAAGTACCTGGTCGATGAGAGGCAGAACGAAGTCAGCAGAAGTTCGCAGACTCTCATCGAGGGCATTGAATGCACCGTCGATGGCTGCAATTGCATCAGCAAACGCGGCTTCATAGGCTGCTTCAGCTGCGCTATCAGTAGGCGCTGCCTGGAATGCCAAGAAGGCGTCATTGAGACCCACGAGTTTATCCAAGAAACCAGGAATGTTGTTGGCTTCGAGGAAAGGAAGGATGGGATCATAGCTTTCTTCTGCGGGGTGACCCATGTGGGGAGCTGCTTTTTCAAACTCACCTAAGTCGGTCAGCTCATTGGCTGCGCGGAGGTGACCCTTCATCAGCACTAGCTCAGTGGCGAAGTCAACTCCAGCGTTGCCGCTACCACCCCCT
>JBCBTL010000089.1:0-7884 GCA_039818705.1 Cyanobacteria bacterium J06639_1 | reverse complement strand
TCCCGTGAGGCGGTGGCGATCGCCCATCAACAGACCTTCAATTGATGTATTCAAACGCCAGTCGCGATCGCCCAGAGTGCGAGCTTTGGCGAAGACTTCGTCCATAAATTTTCTGACTGGAAAAGGCTGGAATTTGAGGAAATCCGGTCGCTCGAATTTCGCCAGCAACACCAATTCGCTAACGGTGCGATTCATGCGATGGAGTTCGTCGATGGCGAGATCGATCGCTTCTCGATCTTCGGCTTCGAGATGAGTGAGCAAATCCAAATGTCCCATCGCGATCGTGATGGGGGTGCGCAGTTCGTGCCCGGCATCTTTGATGAAATTGCGCTGGCTGTCGAACGCATGTTCCAAGCGATCCATCATTTTATTGAACGTGGATACCAGCGCTCCTAACTCGCTGTCATCGGAAATCGGGATGCGCTGCGTGAGGTCGGATTCGCCAATGGATTGGGCGATTTCGGTCAGGTCTCGCACGGGTTTGAGCAGCCGCCCGCTGCCCAGCCATGCCAGCACGAAAGCCGCGAGCAACGCCGCAATTTCGATCGCAGCAAAAATATACGCTCCGGCCAGAGCCTCGCGAATTTCAGGGCCGCTGCTGTAGGCATCTATGTAAATCCACTGCTGGCGATCGCCCGAATTTAAGGACTCGACGGCATAAAAAACCGTGCCGAGTTCGCGATCGCTGGACGCGAATCGACCCGTTTGGGGGCCGTTTGCTCGTAACCAGTACTCGAATAGCTCTCCTCCGGGCTGCATTGCTTCAGGAAGTCGAGCCGGCACGGAATCGAAGATTTGGCCGTCGCGCAGAAAAAGATGAAAGTTGTCATTTTCGAGACGAAGCGTGGACATTTCCTCTCGGGCAAAGGCGGCTAGGCTATCCGACGTTTGCGCCTCGGCATTCGCTTGCCATTGTTGATAGCTATCGACGAACTTTTGATGATCGCCGCGTAGCTCTCGTTCGACCCGATTCTCGACTCTAGGAATGATAAAGATAAAGGATAAAGGAATACTTGCTGCCGCGATCGCAGCGATCGAAGCAGCGTATAAGAGTAAAACACGAGTGCGCGTTTCACCGAGTAATTTTTTGACGTTTAGTCGATCTGTAAAACCCATGACGAGCAGCCTCACGAGCGACTTTCAAGAGACTCCTCATCTTAGGGCGTTCGCCGCTGCTCGGTCTGTGACATTCGGGGAAAGGTTGACATCGGTAGCTTTGCTTGCGAGACCGTTCCCGACCCAATTCGCATCAGTGCTACTGCAACTGAGCGTTCAAGTACGGTGACGTTCGTACCAGCGCATCAGCATGGCAGCAAGGCGATCGCTGTCGTGGCGAATCGTGCCTTTGTCTTCGTCCTCTTTCATGACGTTGGCGAGTACCGCGCGGCAGTTGAGTTGCGCTAACTTGTCAGGGTCGAGCAGGACGGGGTCGGCACCCTCTTCGCGATAGCGACGCATCGATCGCTCTGAGGGGGGATACTTTTGCACCAAAACGCCGTCGAACAAGCGCTTTCCTGCCGATTTATCGAGGGCGAGTACGTGGTCGCCAGCCGAGTAGCCCGTCGTTTCTCCCGGCTCGGTCATGATGTTGCACACGTAAATGCGCGGCGAGATGCTGGCCGCGATCGCCTCCACGATTTGGGGGACGAGCAGGTTGGGGATGATGCTGGTGTAGAGGCTGCCGGGGCCGAGAATGATGAAATCGGCGGCTGAAATGGCGGCGATCGCCTCTGGAACTGCTGTGGGCTGAGCGGGTTTGCAGCCCACTCGGACGATGTGGCCTCGGGCTTTGGCAATTTTGGATTCCCCTTCAATCCAGCGTCCGTCCGACATCTCCGCCCAGAGAGTTACGTCCGCCAACGTGGCTGGTAAAACTTGACCGCGAATGGCGAGGACGCGGGAGGTCATGGCGATCGCCCGGATCAAGTCTTTGCCCGTCACCTCGGACAGAGCCGTGATGAAGAGATTACCGAAGCTGTGGCCGGAGAGACCTTCCCCCGTCTCGAAGCGATATTGAAACAGTTCGGTGAGTAGTTTTTCTTCGCTGGCGAGTGCCGTCAAACAGTTGCGAATGTCGCCGGGGGGCAGCACGCCGATTTCGCGGCGTAGGCGACCGGAGGAGCCGCCGTCATCGGCTACTGTCACGATCGCGGTGATGTTGCTACTGAATTTTTTCAGGCCGCGCAGCAGGGTAGACAGTCCCGTACCGCCCCCCACCACCACGATCTTGGGGCCGCGACCGAGGCGCTTACGCTGGAGCAGTTTATCGACCAGCTCGTCCTCGTCTCCCTCGGGCACGAGCGCATCGCTGAGAGAGCCGAACGTGCGACGCACTCCCAAGAAAAGCATGACTAAACCGGCCAGAAGCACCAAAGGCCCGCTGATGTGGCTGGGGATGACGGTGGTAATGAAGCTTAGGGTAGCCGCGATCGCCTGTTGGAACCGCGCGACGGGCGTGAGCCCTACCAAAATGGCGAGGCCGAAGATGGTGAAGGCCGTGCCCGCGATCGCCAGCGTCAGCCAGCGCTTGACATCGAGACCGGGCGAAAGCCACTTCTGCCAGCGTCGTACGGTTTGACGCGGGTCGAACGGAGCGGAAGGTTTAGGCACGGGATGTTGCTCCTGCCTCTACCGGCGATCGCATTTCGGCGAGCGAATCGGCTACGTGACGGTGGATGGTCTGCAAGACGTAAGTAGGGTCGTCAAGAGTTGCTTCGAGGTCGCGGCTGAGACGTTCCACCAGTGCCACCGAGCGATGCTGACCGCCCGTGCAGCCCACGGCGATCGTAATGTGGGTGCGGCGTTCTTCCAGATACAGCGGCAGAAACTCCAGCGCCATGTCCCGAATGCGGGCGTAGGTGGTTTGGGCGATCGCATCCGCGAAAATGTAGTCTTGCAGCTTCGGATCTCTGCCGGTCAGCGGCTTGAGTTCGGGAATGTAGTAAGGATTGGGCAGGAAGCGCACGTCGAATACCAAGTTGGCATCGACGGGTAACCCGTGTTTGAAGCCAAAACTCACCAGCGACACGGTAAGGGGCGGGCGCTTTGCGTTGAGGAGTAGTTCCTCCAATTTGAATTGCAGGTGCCGCAGACTGAGATCGGACGTGTCGAGAACGAAGCTGCTGCGATCGCGAGCGGGTTCGAGTCGCTCTCGTTCGAGCTGAATGGCATCGAGCAACCCATCGGCTTCAGTGGCGAGGGGATGGCGGCGACGATTGGCGCTGAAGCGGCGCACCAAAACGGCATCGCTAGCGTCGAGATACAGAATGGGCAGATCTTGCCAGCGATCGCGCTGGGTTTTGAAGTCGCTGACGAAATCGGGATGGCTGAGTTCGAGGCCGATCGCGATGCGGTCGTAGTGCGATCGCAGGGTTTCGATGAGTGGCAGCGCTGCGCTGGGAGGGACGGAATCCACGCAGAAATAGCCCATATTTTCCAAGAGCTGCACCGCAGCGCTTTTACCAGCGCCTGACAGCCCGGCGATCGCGAGAATGGGGGTGGATGTCGTCATAGCTGACATTGTACGGGGATTCGGAAACCGACCGACGCACGCGGGGAGCGGACGATCGCGTCTCAAAACCATTCAAGTCTACGCCGATGCCGCCGTTTCTGTATCATCCGCGTCAGCACTTTCCGTCATGTCGGTGGAGGGCGGGGGCGAACTCGCTCCCGACTCGGGCATTACTGCGGGTTCAACCGCATCGGAGGCGATCGCAGCCGTGGTCTGGAGATCCCGCCACAGTTCCACCCCTCCGTAGATGCCCGCTAAGTTGCTGACGATGTCCACGTTGTCGGGGAGCTTGCCTTGAATCTTTTTGGTGTTGCCGCCGCCGAGATAGATTTTTCGGCAGGATAGCAGTGCTTGCAAGCGTTCGAGCGCGTAGAAGAGGCGACGATTCCAGGATTTGCCACCGTCGCGCTTGCGGGCGGCGTTGCCCAGGAGTTGTTCGTAGGTTTTGTTCTTCATCAACGGGTGGTGACCCATTTCCAAATTCGGCACCAGCACGCCATCCACGAACAGCGCCGAGCCCATGCCCGTCCCCAACGTAATGACGAGTTCGACCCCTTTTCCCTCAATCGCACCGTAGCCCTGGATGTCCGCATCGTTGGCAGCGCGGGCAGGAATGCCGAATTGCTTTTCGACGCGCGCCGCCAGGGGAAAGTCAATCCAATCGGGATGAAGGTTGACAGCCGTTTTTACCACACCGTCGATGACAACACCGGGAAATCCGATCGCGATCGCGTCGTACCCTTCCAGAGGTTTGAGCAGATCGCCTAACGCATCTAGAACGGGTTCCGGCTGAGCTGGACGCGGCGTTTCGCAACGGAGGCGATCGCTTTTCATTTCTTGCTGCGAATTGACGAGAGCACCTTTGAGCTTGCTCCCGCCCACGTCGATGCAAAGCACCAGCATGGCCGCGTCCCCCCTTTCAGTAATGTCTTCAGTAGCGTCGTTTCGGCAATCCCTAGCGGATAATATCGCCAGATTTTCACCTTCGCTATGATAACGAGAATCGACTCCCGCCCGGACTCAGCCGCGATCGAACTCAGTCGCATTTAGAACGATCCGCGCTCAGACTCAATCATTTCGGATTCGAGAATCATTTCGGATTCGAGCTGAAGTTAATCAAATTTGACTGCCGTTCCGGTAGCCGTAATCAATAGGAGCGCGCCTTTTTCATCCACAGTAATCGAACCCGTCTGGACGGCAATGCCGACCACCGCGTCGGCACGCAAGCGCTTGGCGCGATCGGTTAGCTCCTGCATGGCGCGATCGTGGCCTTTCTGAAAGACTTGCTCGTAGCTACCCGTGCGTCCGCCCACGATGTTGCGTACACCCGCAAACCAGTCTCGCAAAAAATTAGACCCGTAAACCACTTCGGCAGTAACGATACCCAAGTAGGTTTCAATCGCGCGGCCTTCAATCGCATGAGTGGTGGTCAATATCACGATGACGCTCCAAGCTACTCCCGCGTTGTAGCAAACTATTGCCTTTGACGGCTCAGTCAGGCCAGACAAGCACCGATCGCGTCTGGGGTCCGTGTCGCTAGACCGTCCCGAGCATCTTAACGGCTGCCGTACCGAACGATGTGGCGCTAGTCTTCATCTTCAAGAGCGGCAGCAAGGCGGATGCGATACTCCTGGACTTGGCGGAGCGATCGCTCGCCCAGTTCGGTGACGCGGTAGTATTTGCGCCTTGCTCCACCGGTTTGTTCGTTTTCATCCCCCCAAGTCCACGTAATTAGCTCTTTTTTATCCAGGCGATTCAGCGCAGGATAAAGGCTGCCAAATCCGAGCTGAGTGGGACGACCTCGATTCAGGGCGGCCAGAATTTTCAGACCGTACATCTCTCGCCCGACGAGGAGCGTCAGTATATCTTCGTCGATCGCGGAGAGCTTCACGACCTTCTGTTTGCTCGACATTACTACCATGCAAGGTGCGCAGAGAACTATCTACGCTTTCAATGGTATATTAAAAAACAATCGGTAGTCAATTGTTCGTTAAAATTCGGCTTCTATGCGTAAAAACTCTGCGGATGTGCGCCCAAGTGTTTCAGGCTCGTATTGAAGCCGCGCGGTGGCTCCCGGCCACAGAAATGTCCCTGGCGTGACCGATCGTGCCAGGTAGTGCAAGGTGTAAACCCCAGCGTTCAGGCGATCGGCAAAGGCAACGACGCGATCGCGGTGCAGCGCTTGGTAGCTTATTTGCCAGCTATCTCGGGGTTCTTGCAGGTTGGCAGCGGTGGTGCGGAAGCTGGTGTCTACGGGTTCGAGTCCGGCAGGTAGCGGATCGGTGATGACGAGTTGGTTGACTGGGCGATCGACGACCACTCTGACTTCAATATCAAAGACTTGGCCGGGGGCGAGGGTAAGGGGGCGATCGCCTGATTTCAAGTCCATTCGGTGGAGAATATCTTCGGTTCCAGCATTGCGGACGGTACGGGTGACGCGCAGCCCTGCAAACCTGCCTGGGTGAGGGGCGGGTAAGCGATATTGGTAGGCGGCCAAGTAATGCAGTTCGCCGCTGCCGTTTTTCTCAACGACGAGGTCGCGATCGCCTTTCGGCAGGTCGCGCATGGGCACGTCGAGGTCGAGGCTGGTCTGTTGGTAGCCCTGGAATTGAGTTGAACCGATCGAGTCGGCATCGAGGCGAACGCTGGCGTTGAAATTGGGCGGTTCCGGTTGACGAGCGGCGTAGTCGAGCACGGCTCCGATCGCGATCGCGTTGCCGTAGCTGCCTCGCGGCCAGATGCCGTTACGACGCTCGTCAAGTAGGCCGCGAACGGCGCGGGCGATCGCTTCTGGGTCAGCTTCGCGGGCGATCGCGAGTCGCAGAGCTTCGGCCTGTAAGACAGTCTGAGAATGTCCCCAATATCCCCAGCGATCCTTCGTGTTGACGACCGCCGAGCGACCGCCGATGGAGATGCCTTCTTGCAGTTCTTGCGCCAAGGCGGTGGCGGCTTCTTGCCACTGTGGAAACTGACTGAGATAGCGGGCGAGGCGAAATTGAGAGGCTTCGTCCAATGACTCCCGCATCGAGTAAATGCGATCGAGGAAGTCCGTGCGGGTATCTCCCAGCGCGTCGAGTGCCAGTAGGATATCGAGCTGCCGCCTAGCTCGACACTCTATGCCGCAATTGTCGTCGATCCGTGATGGGTTGGATAGGGTTGCTTCGAGATATTTCTGCAAGCCAGTGAGCTTGAGCGCACCTGTCGAGAACCCTGCATCTCTAGCCACAGCGATACTTCGAGCGGCATAGGCTGTTCCCCAAACTGACGTGCCATTGTCGCCTGGATACGTTTTGAAACCACCGTTGGGACTTTGGAGAGTTTGCAACTGTTCGAGAGCCGTTGCCGCCTCGCTGGCAGGGTCGAACTCGGGGAAGAGTTGGCCGTAGGTTTGGCGGAGGGTTTGCAGTTGGGCGGCGATCGCCAATCGCGACGCTGCAGGTTCCAAAAACGGGAGCGAGTCGCGCCGCATGAGGTCGCGGGTGGGGGCGACGATATCGGGGAGCAGCGTGCTAGCGAGCGTGACTTGAAGACCGCCACTGTTGGGCATGACGCGATCGTCCACTCGGAACGGGATGGTGGCTCGACTGTCAGTCACGCCCGTTTCGATGGTTTGTTCGCTGGGGAGAAGGGCTTTCACGTCGAGGGGAATCTCGAAGCCATCGGCCAGATCGCCCAGTTGGGTTTGGAAGCGGACGAGCGATCGCCCTACTTGAGCTGCGATCGCTCGGAATCGATAGGCTTGCGTGCCCGACTCCATCGGGGTTTCTAACGTTTGGGACTGGACTTCGCGATCGGCGGTTGTCAGCAGCAAGGGCGGTACGTCGCTGTGAGTCTCGCTCGGGTCGCTCCCGACTTCTGCCTGAATATTCAACGTCCCGGTTCGGTCAGCCGCATTCGTGACTGCTACGCCCACGTCAAACACGTCGCCCAAACGGGCGAACTGGGGTAAGACGGGGTTAGTCAGCAGCGGTTGGGAACTGACGAACGTGCTGTCCGCCGAGCCAAATTTGAGATCGGGGGTGGAGGCGATCGCCAATACGCGCCACGTTGTCAAATCGTCGGGTAGCGAGAAGTTCGCGTTGGCTCGCCCGTTCTCATCCGTGACGATCGCGCCATTGAAATAGGCCAAGGGTCGGAAATCTCGCCGAATGCGAGGATCGGCTGCTCCCGCCGAAAAGCCGCCGCCGTAGCCCCATCCTTTTTCTTGGAAATGCGGAGGTGGCGCGAGGGCAACTTGAGGACGATTGTCGGCAAAGCGAGTCGAGATCGGCTGCGAAGCATAAACCGTCTCGACTAAATCGGGAAAGCGATAGCCCGTCAGTTGCAACACGGATTCGTTCGCCACGGCCAGCGTCACTTGGGCGCGGGTCGGC
>JBCBTL010000088.1:0-7885 GCA_039818705.1 Cyanobacteria bacterium J06639_1 | reverse complement strand
CCGGCCTCCCCAATCGTGAAAACTAGCGGGCGGGAGGAGAGCGCTCGGGTCCATTTTTGGCGTTACATCCGTCGACAAAAAGTATTCCGTGACACGGTAAGATGCTGTCAACTATTTCAGGCACAGCCGCGATGGTGACAGCACGCTCGACGACTTTGACCGCGCTTTCTCAAGACCGAGCGATCGCGTCTCCCACGGGCGAACGGAACGTGGCGGCGATCGACGTGGGGACGAACTCCATTCATATGGTCGTCACCCGCATCAATCCCGAACTGCCCAGCTTCACCGTGCTCACCACCGAAAAAGCGACGGTGCGTTTGGGGGAGATGGATGGCAGTAATCTTTCTGAAGCGGCCATGCAAAGGGCTTACAACGCTCTCGAACGCTGCATCGCGCTGGCCGACACCTTCCAGGCTGAGGCGATTGTGGCAACGGCCACCAGCGCCGTGCGCGAAGCCCGTAACGGTGCGGAGTTTTTGAGCAGGGTGGAGACGGGGTTGGGTCTGCATATCGACCTGATTTCGGGAGTGGAAGAGGCGCGGCGGATTTATCTGGGCGTGCTGTCGGTGATGGAGTTTCGCGATCGCCCCCATGTCATCATCGACATCGGTGGCGGCTCGACCGAGCTGATTGTCGGCGACGGTCACGATCCGCTGTATTTGCGCAGCATGAAAATCGGTGCAGTGCGCCTGACGCAGCGGTTCATCAGCTCCGACCCGCCCCAAGCCAGCGACCTCGATCGCCTCAGAGGATACGTCCAAGGGGTTATCGAGCGACCGACCGAATCAATTCGCGATTTGTTAGCCGAGGCCAACCCGGACGAACCCGTGCGTCTCGTGGGCACGTCGGGCACGATTGAAACGGTGGCGGAGGTGATCGCGCGGCGGCAGTTGGGAGCCGTACCTTCTCCCTTTCACGGGTACGCCTGTTCGCGGTCGGACTTGCAAAATTTGGTGAAAGAGCTGAGTCAGATGACGACTCAGGAGCGGATTGACGATCTGGCGATTAGCGATCGCCGCGCTGAAATCGTCATCGCTGGAGCCATCATCCTTGAAGAAGTGATGAACAGTTTGGGGGCTGATTCCGTCGTGATCTGCGAGCGCGCCCTGCGCGAAGGGCTGATCGTCGATTGGATGCTCAGTCATGACTTAGTTGAAAACCGACTGCGCTATCAAGGCTCTGTTCGCCGCCGCCACGCCTACAAGCTGGCGCATAAATATCGGGTCGATCTCGCTCACGCCGAAAATGTCGCGACGTTAGCCCTCAGTCTATTCGAGCAAACCCGAGGCAAATTGCACCAGTGGAGCGATGGCGATCGCGAGCTGCTGTGGGTGGCGGCGATGCTCCACAACTGCGGCCTGTTCGTCAGTCATTCCGAACACCACAAGCATTCGTATTATTTGATTCGCCACGGCGAACTGCTGGGCTTCAGCGAAGCGGAACTGGAAGTCATTGCCAATCTCGCTCGCTACCACCGCAAATCGGCCCCCAAGAAAAAACACGACAACTACACCGCCCTCAATCGAGACCGCCGCCAACTGGTGGCCGAACTCAGTCCGCTCCTGCGGTTCGCGACTGCCCTAACTCGCCGCCGCGCGGGTGCGATCGCTTCCGTCCGTCTCGATTTCACTCGATATGACGAAGGCGATCGCCTCATCCACCTCCACATCACCCCCACCCAACCGGGAGATGACTGCTCGTTAGAACTGTGGAGTTTGGAATACAAAAAAGAGGTATTTGAAGACCAGTTCGATCTCACCCTCGTCCCCCACGTCGACTCGGTAGAAATTGAGGAAGAAGAGGTTGAAGATGGGAATGCGTGAAAGCGTCGCTACTCTCTTTCGAGAACTTGTCTGAACTCGCGCAGCACGCGACTTGCCCCTTCGGTCATGCCGCGCTCGACCCAGTGCGATAAATTCTTCACGATCGCCATATCAGGAAAGACGGCACTCGTTTCTGAGAGGGTATACCCGTTATCTCGCAAGCGATAGAGGCTCAGTTGGCGATCGCGATAGATCCACAGCTCGGGGACAGCGATCGCTTTGTACGCATCGAGGGCGGTGCGAGATGTGAGATCGCTTTCAATCGCGAGGTCGGGGGGCGGATAAATGCCCAAATCCATCTCCATCCAGCAGGAGCGCACCTGCTCGGCATTGGCATCGAGATAGAAACACGAATCGGGTTCGAGTCCCGCTTGCTTGATGGCACGCCGCAGCGTAGTCGAGCCGAAATCTTCCCAATCCCGCTCCTGCGAGTCCAGCAGGGCTTTCACTAAATCGGACAAAAACCGATTGGGACGTTCGTGGGCGGGCAGTGGTGCCACTAACTCTACCGTCCCTTCAAAATAGGCAATTCTAGGCAGACTTCCCATCCCGCGCTCGGCGAGAATGCGCTCGTACTGCTCCCAACTAATGTCTTCGATCGCGATCGCGCTGCCCGGAGCCAACTGAATCGCTCCGAGGGGAACGGACACTGGAGTTGCTGCTGTCACAACCGAACGCCCCGCACGTATCGAAAGACTGAAGTGAAGCTATCCTAACCTTGTTTGCATAACGGTCATGCCGCTCGTAATGAGTCTAGAGCGGAGATGAGGGCGGAGGAAATTGCTTCAGTCATGACGCGGGCGGCTTCTTTTTGACGCGAGACATCTTTGGCATCGCCAGGAACGCGCAGACCGCATAGTTCGGACGCGAACAAAGGCGGACGCACGGCGATCGTGACTTTGGCGCGGAACTTGGGGGCGGGGTCGTAGGCGATCGCCACCGGAACCACGGGTATGGCGCAGTCGTATTTCGCCTCGAAGCGAGTCACGATGCGCCCCAAACCGGGCTTGATTTCCCCTACCCCGTCGGGTACGAGCTTCCCTTCCGGAAAGATCGCCAGCGTTTTCTGAGCGAGCAAAATCGACTCAGTGGCTTTAATCGTGGCGGCTTGAGCGCTTTCCCGACCGACTGGAAACGCCCCCAAGCGAGTCATGAACCAGCCCTGCACCCCCTGAAACTCGTCGGCGCGGGCGATGTAGTACAACGGGTCGGGCTGGAGGAGGGCGATCGCCAGCGGATCCCATTTGCTGACGTGTTTGATGGCGAGCACGGCAGCGCGTCCTGAAGGTAGATATTCGCGCCCGTCGATCTCGACCTGAAAGTAACTACGCATCAGCAGCCGATGCCACGGCTTGAGCGCCCGATACCAGACCATCGAGAGCGCCGGACGCGGTGCAGTCGTTGGGGGAGAGGTCGAAACGGACATGCGGTGTATTCCGAGAGCGATCGCCGAACGCACAAACAGATTTATCCTATCGAGTCTGCGTGCTAGCATGTCCTAGCGACTTCAAAAAAGTCGAGACTTCACGGGCGCTTGGCACAGCGGTAGCGCGCTTCCTTCACACGGAAGAGGTCACTGGTTCGAACCCAGTAGCGCCCATTCGATAGGCACTTGCAAAACCTGCTCGGACGCATCCTCACGATTTTGCGGGTGCGACTAGCTCGAATCCTGCGGCGCTGCCGAGACGTTCTGAGGCCGGGAGTTCGTCTGCGTTTTCAATCAAAAAATACGTACCGGGCTGCCAGCGATCGCCCGCGTCCTCCATCGCAACGGGAATCACTCGTCTCTCGCTGTAGAAATCCAAGCTGGGTCGTGCATAGCCGAATGACATGAAAATTTCGGCGTTGGGGGGAGTTCGCGATCGCACCAGCTCCGCTACTGGCTTCACGGGATACGCCTCATTCAATTCCCATATCCACAAATCCGAGTGCATTAATACGAGCAACGCGAGGTAAAACCCGCAAACGAGCGGTCGCAGTTGGTTTCGGTCTGAGTGAGCCATGCTATGGGCTGTATGTCGGAAATTTGCTCCCAGCAAAAGCGTTAAAAAAACGAGGACTGGCTCCCCTTGAGAAATTCCGTAAATGCTTCCCTAGACCAAGACAATTGTAAGATAGAATAAGAGCGCTCCCAACCAGCGAATATCGTTCTTCCGATCGGACAAAGTAGCTATCTGACTTCCCATCGTCAAAGCCATGAACGGATACAGCGGCATAACATACCAAGGCAGCTTCGTTCCCATCACCGAAATCGTGCCCAGATAAATGACTGTCCCGATCCAAATCCACTTGCCCCAAGCGCGATCGCGATTTTGCCAAGCTAGCCGCATCCCTCCCGGCCAAAACAGCAGCCACGGCCAGCCGTATTTCAAGATCTCCGATACGTAATACCAGGGCGGGCCTTGATTGCGTTCCACCACGCTCCACACGCGATCGAGCGACTGCGATAAGAAGTGAGCCTGCCAAAAATCCGCGCCGTAATGCTGAAACTGAGCGGCGTACCAGGCGATCGCGGGCAAACACCCGAGCGCCAAACCCGCCCAGGCATATCCGCTACGCAATAATTTCCACTGACCGTCCGCCAGCAAAAAAATAAATATGATGCCCGCCAGCAACACCGCCAAGATCCCCTTGGCGAGCATCATTCCCCCGAAGGCCAAACCCGCCACCACTGCCCAACGCTGCCGATGTCGCGCCTTCAACACCGCCACGCTCAAAAGCAGAAACAGCGTAATGGCAACCCCATCCCGCATCGCCAATCGTCCGTGACGCGCCACGGGCAACAAATTTAGGTACACCAAGGCGCTCCAGAGCGCCGCTTTGCGATTCTCAAACAGCTCGCGTCCGAGCCAATAAAGCAAAGGTACCGCCGCTGCCGTTATCAGCGCGGGCACCAGTCTGGCCGTCCATTCATTCACTCCACCCACAGCGAACGTGGAGGCCATCAACCACTCCACCAGCGGGGGTTTGTTCAGATAAGGCTCGCCGTAGAGCGTCGGGTGCAGCCAGCTCCCCGTTTGCAGCATCTCGCGGGCGACCATTGCAACCGTGGCTTCGTCCCAGTCTCGCAGCGGTAGCTGACCCAAGCGCCAGAGATAGAGAAGTAGAGAAGCGATCGCCAAACATCCGACGGCGTAGCGATCGCGCTGAAAGAGTTTGGCAAACACGAGCGAACCCGGCAGTCATCAACCTGACAGCGTGGGGGAATCGGTCGCCGTCACCCTCAACCATAAACAAAGAAACCGTTCGTCGTACACTCGTGGCATCGAGCCGCGCGAACGCTCCCACCGAACGCGATCGCCCTTTTTTTGCTGCTAGCCCCCGAATCTGCATGTCCGCTCTGCACCCCCTGCTCCAAGAACCGCCGCGATCGCTCAACACCGCCAAACTCGCGCAGGTCTTCGCCACCACCGAAAATCTTCTAATCGTTCAAGATCTCGACGGCGTCTGCATGGGCTTAGTGAAAGATCCTCTCACTCGCCAGATTTCGCCCCAATACGTCGAAGCTATCCGAGCTTTTGAGGGACATTTTTTCGTGTTGACCAACGGCGAACATATCGGCAAACGCGGGGTGAATGCGATCGTGGATCGCGCCTTCGCAGATCCGAGCGCCGTTCGCGAGCGAGGTTGGTATTTGCCCGGATTGGGAGCCGGGGGCGTGCAGTGGCAGGACCGCTGGGGTTCGGTTGACTATCCCGGCGTCAGCGAGGCAGAACGCGCCTTTTTAGCCACCGTCCCCGATCGCCTGAGGCGATCGCTCGCCGAGTTCGTGGCAGCTCGTCCGGGATCGCTCGATGAAACCACGGCGGAGCGCTGCATCGAATCGAGCGTTTTGGATAATGCGGTCTCTCCCACTGCCAACCTGAACACGTTTTACGAGGTGTGGCGCGATCGCTCTGAGCTTTTTGCCGAATTGCAACAATACGTGCTGGAGTTAACGCGATCGCTCGAACGAGAAGCCGCCGAAAAAGGACTGTCTGACTCTTTCTTCGTGCATCTAGCGCCGAATTTGGGTCGAGATGAAACCGGGCGAGAAATCGTTCGCTGGGCTACGGAAAAGGATTCAGGAACGACAGACTTTCAGTTCATGCTTCAAGGCGCGATCAAAGAAGCTGGAGTCGTTGCCATTCTGAATCGATACTACTTTCACCGCACGGGAAAATATCCGCTAGGCGAAACCTTCAACGCTCGACAAGCCCCCAAAACCCATCGCGCACTGCTCGACTTAGTGACGGAAAACTTTGCTGCCGAAGCGATGCCTACCATCGTAGGAGTGGGCGATACGGTAAACAGTTCGGTCATTGAAACCAACGGAATTCGAGAGGTTCGGCGGGGAGGAAGCGATCGCAATTTCCTCCAGCTCATCCAAGATTTAGAGCCCGCATTTAATCGCGGTAATATCGTCGCTTACGTGGATAGCAGCGGTGGCGAGTTAGCCAATCGCAAACCAGTCAAAACCGGGACCGATATAAATGGGTATGCGATCGCGATTGAAGGTCCCGGCGATCCCCTAGATGCAGACGAACCGCTGGCGATCGATGTCGCGTTCGCGGGCGGGCACGAGGAATACTGCACCTGTATCTGTCAAGCTGCTGGCGATCGCCTCGCCGCCCCTATCTCATCCCGAACGTCGTAGAGCTTTTGCACGAGCGATCGCGCTTCAACCCTCAATCGAGATCTCGAACGTTGCCACGTTGGGCTTTACGTTGGGAGTGCTTGGTTTTGCGATCTAGGCGATCGCGATCGGCACGTCGAGAGGGTTTGGTAGCTTTGCGCTTTTTGGGAGTGACGGTGACACTTTGAATGAGCATTTGCAGGCGTTTGAGAGCGGCCTGTTTGTTTTGCTCTTGGGTGCGGTGCTGTTGAGATTTGATAACGATGATGCCGTCTTTGGTGATGCGGCTGTCGCTGAGATTTAGGAGACGCTCTTTGTAGAGGGGAGACAGGGAGGACGCCTTGATATCGAAGCGGAGATGAATGGCCGTCGCGACTTTATTCACGTTTTGACCGCCCGCGCCTTGAGCGCGAACAGCCGTAAGCTCGATTTCAGAGAGCGGGATGGCAGTGCGGTTTGTGATGACCAACATGGACGGGCTAGGGCTGTTAATAACCCCGTCATTCGGATTGCTACTCAATCATACGAACTAATTGACACGCTCAGTGCGGACACATAGGTGCATTGTGTTGGCTTGTGGACAAGCTATGAGTGCAGAAGAGTTGATGTTGGGTAAGGCAATAGTAAGGCGATCGACCTCCCTTTTTTGCTACGTAGAATCAGTTAGCAAATCCCCAGGACTTACAGATTGACGCGTCTATTTTGGATGGAACTTAGAGCGACCTGGAAAGGAGGTAGTTCTCCGGAAAGATCGATAGAATTAGTAGGAGAGGCTACCTGAAAGCAGCATTGAGGGTGACTTGTTTCTATGACGATCGCGCAAATCACAGAATTAACTGACGAGCAAAGAGATTTGTGGCCTGAATACCGAGATAAATGGACAGCGCTTGCCTATGCTGTTGCTCCGATCGATCGAGACAAAGCCGGTGAGGCTGTCAAAATGGCATACGTCTTAGCTGGATATGATGAACCCGAACTAATTTATTGCGATAGCCCCAGAGCTGGACAGAGAATCATTACTGAGACGCTGAAGCAACCGATGGGGATACTTGCGTGAATCCAGATTAGGCCATCCGATAGCACCGAAAATTCAAGCTTCCCTAGCAGATATTTTGAATGACGAGCTAGGCGATCGCCTCTCTCCCAACGTGCTTAACGAGCTTCTATTTGAACTTGAAGATACAGTAAATGCCTCTCTCATTTTCAAGCTAATGCCTTCCCAGATTTCGTCTGAATCTCTTCACAGATTTGCAGGCATAGGATGGAATTACAAGCCTGATGGAGAATTTTTATTATCAAGAGTTCTACGAGAATTTCAGATTAAGACGTTGTTTTCGGTGACCAAGCTGTGGGAGTTGTACGAGGATATGATACCAAATCCGTGTAACTTACCCCCGAAACGTTTAGAATGGAGCTATGCCTAGAAAACTCCATCTCGAAAGTCACT
>JBCBTL010000087.1:0-7902 GCA_039818705.1 Cyanobacteria bacterium J06639_1 | reverse complement strand
TACTGGATTTTGCTGGTGGTGGGGGTGGCGCTGTTGCTGCTTGCGGCTGGCGTTGGCGGCGGCGATGACGATCTCGATATTGATGCGGATATCGACCTGGATGCGGATATTGGCGCGGATGGCTTGGATGCTGACGCTGAAGCCTCAGGTGGGTTTAGTTCTTTGGCCGTGTTGAGTTGGCTGGGGGTGGGAAAAACGCCGCTGTTGTTGCTATTAGCGATCGATCTATGCGCCTGGGGCTTGTTGGGTTGGTCGTTCAATACAGTACTCAGTGCGATTTGGGGAACGATGCCTCGCTTCCCGTTCGATTGGATGGTGTTGGGATTGTCGTTTGCGATCGCTATCAGTCTCGGCAGCACGATTTCGCGTCCCATTGGCAAACTGTTCGGCACGTTTGGCGAAGATACGAGTAGCGATCGCCTCGTCGGTCGCTCGGGCACAGTTGTGTCCAACACGATCCCCGTCGCTGATTCCGGGCGCATCGGTCAAGTAGACGTACTCGATGCGGCGAACAATCTAGTTACCGTCAGTGCTGTGTTGCCCGGTTGGGCGAATGACACTCCCAAGCGTGGCGATCGCGCGATTTTGATTGACCGTCACGAACGCGGCTATTTTGTCGTGTCGGAGACGGGTGGCGATCGCGATCGCTGGCTGTCATCGAACGCATCCCGTTAATGCTGTTTCTTTTGCTTCGAGATTTACTGGAGGATTTATGAAAGCTTGGTCAGTCGTGGCGATGTCGGTAGTGATATTGTCGGCTCCTCGGGCGATCGCGGCAACATCTTTGACTCAGCTCGATCCGGTTCCGGTGGTGGCAGAGGCGATCGCGCCTGTCGTAACGACTCATGCGTCTCTTTTGACCTCAAACGTGCGGGTAGGGATTATCGATATCATTGCTAGCCCGATTTTGTTGTTAGTAGCGGCGATCGTTGTTTTTATCGTTATTATTCTGATCGTCTTATGGGGCTACACCCGCGTTTATACGATCGCTCCTACCAACGAAGCATTTGTCAAAACGGGTGGAGTATTCGCAAAAAATAAACAGGTGATTCTGAATGGTGGCTGCATCATCCTGCCTGGTTTTCACGAGTTAACTCGCGTCCCTTTACGAGAAATTTCAATTGATGTAGAGCGAACGGGAAAACTAGCAGTTCGCACTCAAGATTATCTGCGTGCCGATATGCGCGTGACGTTTTACGTATGCATCAACGCTTCCGAAGAAGACGTGCTCACGGCAGGAGCGCGTCTATCCAGTCAAGGGCGCATCGTTCCCGCTAATATCAAAGAAGCATTGGAAAAACGAGCGGACGATGGCATCCGTGCGGCTGCCAAAAACAAGAGCTTAGCTGAAATCGACTCCGATAAGCTCGGGTTCGCCCAAGAAGTGCTGAATATCGTCGAGCCGGACTTGAAGAAAGTCGGTCTGACGCTGAATAACATCGCGATTTCTGAAGTAGAAGAAAGCGATACTTACGACACGAATAACTTCTTCGATGCCCAAGGCGTGCGCTTGCGAACGGAAACCATTCAGCGCTCGATCCAGCAAAAGCGCGAGGTGGAATTAGAAACGCAAGTCGCAATTCAACAAAAGGAATTAGAGGCTCGCAAACTCTCGCTGCAAATCGAGCAGGAAAAAGAAAGTGCTCAGCTCGACCAGCGGTTGCAAGTAGAAGCCGCGATTGCCCTCAAAGAGCGAGAAATTCAGGAAGCTCAAGAGCGCGAATCTGCCTCCGCCCAACGCACAAAGATTCTGCAAGAGAAATCAGTTGAGGAAGAAGAAATTCGCCGCAAGCTCTCCATTCAGCAGAGCCAAATCGAAGCCGACATCGAGCTTGAAGAACAGCAGAAGAATCTGAAAGTGGCGCAAGCTCTGCAACAGCGAGAGTCTGATATCGCGGAAATCGAGCGCAAAAAAGCCATTCAAGCTTCGCAACTGCTAGCCCAAGCCGAAGTGGCCGAAGCCGAGCAGCAAACCCGTACCGTGCAGGCGGATATGGCGATCGCGATCGCTGCCAAACAAAAAGAAAGCTTTGAAGCCGAAGCCGAACGCGCCCAAGCGGAAGAAGCCGTCAAAACCGCCAAGCAAATCGAAATCGCTCAAAGAGACCAGCAGTTAGTGGCGATCGCCGCCCAACAAGACGCTGAGAAAGAACGCATCTCCGCCAATAACGTGGTCGAAATCGACGTGTTCCGCCGTCGCCGCCAAGCCGAAGTGGCGCGGCAAGCTGCCGAGTTAGAAGCCGAATCCATTCGGACGCTGGCGGATGCAAATCGCGATCGCTCTCTAGCCGAAGCCGAAGGTGTGGCCGCCCGCAGCCGCGCCCGTAACGCCCTCAACAACGCCAACATCACCGCCGATCTCATCAACCAAGTCTGGCCGGAACTCTCCAAACAGCTTCCCGAAGTGTTGCAAGCTCTAGCCCCGCAGCCAGGTGTCATCGGCGACGCGCGCATCTACTCCTTCCCCGGCGCGCAAAACAACGGCGACGGGAACGATATCAACAAAATCTTGCTCTCCACCAGCGGCCTCAAAATCATTGATTCGCTGCTGGAAGAAGGCAAATTAGGTGGCCTGATCGATCGTGTCGGTGACTTGCTGCGCGATCGTCAATCTCCTACGTCCGAACCAACTCCTCTGCAAACTCCTACCATCGAGGCTGCTTCCCCGGAACCTCCCTCGTATCCCGACCTGGGTGGTAACGACATTGAACCTACGGCGTAGTGAAGCACTGTTATCGTTTGGAGATCGCCAGCCCCCACCATCCATGACGTTGGGCTGGTGGGGGTAGATGATACTAGAGGGACTCAATTCGCTAGGACTCAAGTGGCGGAGGATGGGCGCGATGACAGTGGCAACAGCTTCAACCCAAACTGCAATGAGTTTGGCTGAGTTTTTCGCCTTGGATGATGGCACAGAGGCTCGCTGCGAGTTAGAAGATGGGGAATTGATATCGATGCCGCTGGAGAGCTACTTAAATCATCGAATTGCATCATTTTTATTTGCTTATTTCGTGCGAGCTGGAGTCTCCTCTGATTGTTTGCAGATTGGTATGGAAGTTGTGGTGAGTGGGTCGCGAGCGACAGTCCGAGTACCCGACTTATTGGTGTTATCGGAGGACTTAGTATCGGCTTTGGAGGGGGCAACGCGAGCAACTGTAACGCTAGAAATGCCTCCCCCCGTGCTAGCTGTTGAGGTGGTATCGCCGGGGAAACAAAACATCGATCGCGATTATCGCTACAAGCGATCGCAATACGAAGCCAGAGGCATTCAGGAGTATTGGATTGTCGATCCGCTGGAGCAAAAGGTGACCGTGTTTCAGTTACAAGAAGGTCTGTACGACATGCAAACGTTTGCCGGACAGGACGCGATCGCCTCTGAGTGGCTTAAAGCATTGCAGACAGAGCTAACACTGACAGCAGCCGCAGCGTTGAGCGAAGTCCAATAGCACCAACCATCACGAGCGCAGTACCGTTGTCTTTTCGCGATCGCCGCACCGCCGTCGGCAGGACTTTACTTGCGCGGGAAGCAGCACCAGCCCAAGTCCCCAACCGAGCAATGGGTAAATCGCCCAGGTCACAGCACCGCTAATCCAGACATTCAGCACTAGCAAAAAGGTGTTGACTGCTGCGTAAGTTTTGAGTTCTTCGCGCCAGGCCGAACGGCGATCGCGTGGAGCCTCTTGGGTTTTGACTGGGAAGGCCGATTCGGCGTCGTACTGATGCTCGGCTTCAGCTAGTGCAGACGGACTGACATTCAACTCAGCCGCCATCTCTTCAAGCTGCGATCGCGAGAACCCCTCAGCCTCCTGCTGGTTCATCGCTCGCACCAAAATCTGCTGCACCTGCTCGGCGGAATAGCGATCGGCCACGACCTCTCTCCATTGCTAAATGTTTACAGCGTCAACTTCACTATAGATAGTCTATGTTGATGGTGTCAACATTGTTCGGTAGGCATGTGCGATCGCCTCAGACCGTTACGATGAACGTCGTAATTTGCGGTTCGCGTTTCGTGTCTCGTCAAGCCTCTTATCACCACGGCAACCTGCGACGCGCGCTGCTCGATGCCGCGCTTTGGGTGTTGGAGCATGGAGATGCCAAGTCGCTGTCATTACGAGAAGTCGCGCGGCGAGCCAAGGTGTCCCACACAGCTCCCTATCGCCATTTCGCCCACAAGCAAGCGCTTTTGGCTGCGGTTGCAGAAGAAGGCTTTGTCGCATTTGGTGAGTATCTGAAAAAGGCAAGAGATGAAGACCGCGACTCCCCGTTGCAAGCACTCCTACACACGGGAACGGCTTACGTGCGGTACGCCCTCGATCGCCCCACCCACTATCGAGTCATGTTCGGGCGAAACCTAGAAAACTGCGACGAGTATCCCTCTCTTGTCAAGGCAGCCAACGCCACGTTCAACATCCTGGTCGAGATCGTGCAGGCAGGCCAAGCAAAAGGGGTCGTTAGATCTGGAGATGCTCGTCAGCTTGCGTTAGGGGCGTGGGCGCAGGTTCACGGGTTAGCGATGTTGATGCTTGACGGTCAATTACCCGCGCGATCGCTAGCCGAAAACGAAGCTTTAGCCCAACAAATCGTGCGATTTTCGATTGAGGGATTGGCGATCGCATCCGAGTGAAGCGATCGGAACGAGCTGAAATTTCTATACTGAGTCATAGCTTCGAGGCGAAACTCCATGTTGCCCACCCTGACGAGAGATACAATCGACCTCGCACCGGGAACCGAAATTATCTTGCGTCAGCAGACGTGGGATGACTACGAACAGTTACTAGAGCAACGTCGCGATAAAGCTGGACTTCGTATCGAGTTCAACGGTCGATCGGAAGAAATTCGTATTATGTCTCCACTGCCCGAACACGCTAAGCATTCCAGCTCGATTGCATCATCGATAAGAAGTCTATTGAAGAATCAAGAACTGGACTGGGATGAATATCATCCCCTCACCTTAAAATGTTTCAAACAGCAGGGATTAGAGCCGGATTTTTGCTTTTACGTTCAAAATCGGGAAGCTGTTTTGGGTCTCTACCGTATCGAACTAGATGTCTCTCCCCCTCCTGACCTTGCGGTTGAAATTGACGTAACGTCGCTAACTGAAATAACTCATTACAAACCAATTGGCGTACCTGAAGTCTGGATTTATCGGAACAACTCGCTGTTCATTTATTTGTTTGATGGCTCCACCTATCAGGAGAGCGATCGCAGTCTTCTTTTCCCCGACTTCGACGTTAAAACTCTCATCCCTGAATATGTGGATCGCGCTTGGACGAAAGGATCGAGCGTCGCGCTACGAGAATTTGAAAGCTACCTACGCGATCGCGATTAATCCCTACCAAAAATCGGTGATGTCGTAGTCTAGTTCGGCAAACATTTGGCGCAGGAGGGGGAGGCTGAGGCCGATGACGTTGGTGTGACAGCCATCCACGCGATCGACGAACACGCCGCCATAGCCTTCGAGCGCAAAATTCCCGGCACAGACCATCGGTTCCCCCGTGGCGATGTAGTGCCGAATTTCGGCATCCGTCATCGGCGCGAGATGCACATAGGTCGATCGCACGCGGCTGACCTGTCGCGATCTAGCTGTATCGACGAGCGCGTGTCCCGTCAGCAATTCCCCCATCTTTCCCTGCATGTGATGCAGTCTGAGCAGGGCTTCGGCAGCGTCTTTCGGTTTGCCGTACACTTCGCCTTCCAGGGTGAAAAGCGAGTCTGCCCCGATGATGAGAGCGGGGTGTTCGTACTGCTGGGCGACCACTTCGGCTTTTTTAAGCGCTAGCGTCTCGACCATCTGAGCCAAGTTATCGCTGTGGATCGAGTCTTCGTCGAAATGGCTGGGCTGCACGTCAAAGCTGAGGCCAGCCATTTCGAGCAGTTTGCGACGGGCGGGAGACTGCGAGGCTAAGACGATGCGGGGCAACATGCGATTGTGCCAACTCAAAGACAGTTCGCTTACACACTCTGCCCGATCCCACAGGCGATCGCAATCCCGCCCCCATTTCCTCAAAGCCCCGCGCACACAGAGTTAGGATCGGTGCGGGGCGCGCAGTCGGAGAAGTCGCCATGTCACCCATTCGCATTCATCATTTCGCCAAAGCCAAACAAGAGGGTCGCAAGTTGGTTGCGCTTACAGCGGCGGACTACGCGATCGCCCGCGCCCTCGATCGCGCTGGGGTGGATTTGATTTTGGTGGGCGATAGCTTGGCAATGACCAGTTTGGGACACCCTGATACGCTGGCTCTGACCCTCGACGAACTCATTCACCACTGTGCTGCTGTGCGACGCGGCGTAGAACGAGCATTCATCGTGGCAGACCTGCCCTTCCTGACGTATCAAGTCAGTCGCGAACAGGCGTTAACCTCTGCCGGACGGGTGTTGAAAGAAGCGGGAGTCTCCGCCGTGAAGGTCGAGGGAGGCTATTCCGACATGGTGGAGACTGTGGCTGCGCTGGTGCAAATCGGCATTCCCGTATTGGGTCACATCGGCCTGACACCGCAGTCCGTGCATCAAACGGGCGGCTTCCGGCGACAGGGCACCACGGATGAAGCTGCCGATCGCCTACTCGACGAAGCCAAAGCCCTGCAAGCAGCGGGAGCCTTCGCCCTCGTTCTCGAACACGTTCCGAGTGAGGTCGGGCGGCATGTATCTGAAAGTCTCGTGATTCCCGTTTTCGGGATTGGAGCAGGGCCGTATTGCGACGGGCAGATTCTCGTCACCCACGATGTTTTGGGGTTATCCGATCGCGTGCCGCCGTTTGCCAAAGCCTATGCCAATTTACAGGAAAGCATTGCGGAGGCGATCGCCCAGTTCAGTGCGGACGTGCAGCACGGAAACTTCCCCTCGTCTCAGCCGTGAAGCAGCATCTTGGCGCGCATGACCAACCAGGCCATGTAGAGGACGTACAACCCAACCATCAGAATCCCTTCCAGCCGCGTAATTTTGCGCTGGCTGAAGACTAGGGGAAAAATCAGCAACACAGTCAGTACCATCCAGGGCAGGTCACAGCGCAGCATCTCGGACGAGACTTGCAAGGGCTTGATGAGTCCGGCTACCCCCAACACGCCGAGCAAATTGAAAACGCAGCTTCCTAGCGCATTGCCCGTCGCAATGTCACCTTCCCCCTTGTAGGCGGCGACCACTGAAGTCATCAACTCGGGTAGTGACGTACCGATCGCCACGATCGTCAAACCGATAATCACGGGAGAAATGCTGAAACTGTTGGCGATCGCCACTGCCCCGTGAACCACTAACCGCGCCCCCACTGCCAGTGCGCCTCCTCCCACGAGTAGTAAAAAGGGCAGCAACCAGACGGTTTCCTCGTCGCCAACGTGCTCGAACTCTAGCTGAACCTCTTCCGATTCGTCGCGGCTACTCAGGGCGTTGTAGGTGATGAAGATCAACAGACTGACGAAAAGGACTCCCGCTTCCAGCCGTCCGATTTGCATTCCCGTAGCCGCCATGCCGAACACCGCAAGCGACAGTCCCACCAAAATCGGAAGCTCGCGGGCAATGACGCTGGCAGCGATTTTGATGGGAGCAACGATCGCCGGAATGCCCAAGGCCATCAACGTATTGAAAATATTGCTGCCGACGACGTTAGCCACGGCCAAGTCGTCGTTTCCTTGCAGGCCAGCCAGAATGCTGACCACCATTTCTGGAGCAGACGTACCGAAGGCTACCACCGTCATGCCGACGATCAGAGGTGGAATGGACAGCTTGCGCGCCAGTCCGGTCGCACCCCGTACCAGGCTCTCCCCACCGCCGACGAGCAGTACGAACCCTACGACCAACCAAAAAAATGCCACGAGTACTCGCTATCCACCGTCAGATCTCATTGTGGAAGCTAGCGGAATCCCTCACAAGCGACATGTGAGCAGTCTTAAGGTTTATTGCACGCGATCG
>JBCBTL010000086.1:0-7920 GCA_039818705.1 Cyanobacteria bacterium J06639_1 | reverse complement strand
GGGATGATTGCCAGTAGATTTCATGGTTGTTCACCTCGGGCTAGATTAACCAGTGATGCACCCGTGACGCGGTGTTTCGTCCATTCGGAAAGTGAAATCGAACCCATGCGTTGGTAGAAAGCGATCGCGGGTTCATTCCAGTTTAATACCGACCATTCAAAGCGTTCGAACCCTCGATCTAGGGCGATTTGGGCGAGGTGTTGAAAAAATGATTTGCCAATGCCTATGCGGCGAAATTGGGGACGGACGTAAAGGTCTTCGAGATAGATGCCAGGGGCAGTGAGAAATGTGGAATAGGTGGGGAAGTAGAGGGCGAATCCAGCAGGGATGTTGTCTACTTCGGCTATGAGAGCTTCGACACAGGGGCGATCGCCGAATAGGTGAGTGTGGAGCTGTGCAGCAGAGCCGAGCACTTCGTGGGCTAGCTTTTCGTATTCCGCCAATTCCAGAATGAGATCGAAAATAGTGGATGAGTCTGTGGTTCGAACCGGACGAATGATGAATGAATTCACAATGCGGGCGAGATACGATACGCGGTGCATTCTAACGTAGGTTGGTTGATGAGTTTCCCCGTTGGACGGCGATCGCGGATTTCAGGCCTGACGACAGTAGCCATTTGGCTACATCAGCGTGACTCATTGCTTGGAGTGAATTGTAAACACTGATTTTCCAGAGGATTGTTTGCGAGCCGTGAGGTTAGTGGTGCTCGTTCTGGACTGCCTGCTTTAAGCTCGCCAAAGACGAGCGGAGGGAACGCTCAGATCGGCCTCAGCCAGTTCTCAGAGATGGCAAATACACTGATGCCACACTCAAAGATTAGATGGGCTGAGAAGTTGCGGCGGAGGAGATAGGCCGAAATGAGTCAGACCGGAATGCCGTTACTGTCAGAATTGGACGAGGGAAGTGTGGCGATCGCGCTGGTCGATCGGGCGCTGGCACCGCAAGGATTAAATGACATTCAGTCATTAGTATTCGAGCAAGTTTGGGCGGGGCGAACGTATGCCCATATTGCTGATGGTGCTGGATACGACCCTAACTACTTGAAAGATGTGGGCTACCGACTGTGGAAACACCTGTCGCGAGTCTGGGGCGAAAAGGTGACGAAAAGTAATGTTCGCGCAGTGGTACGGCGACAGCTTGTGGAGGGGGCGGCAATGGCGGACGGCCTCGCCCCCTCGTCGCGTTCTTGCCATCGCCTTGCTCCGGTATCTCAACCCACTGAAGCCGGGTTGGAGGAGAGCGCTGTGTCGTGGGGGGAAGCGGTGGATACCTCCTCTTTTCTGGGGCGCGATCGCGAGTTGGCTTTACTGCAAACCTGGGTGGTTCGCGATCGCTGCCGACTAGTGGCGCTGTTGGGCATGGGGGGGATGGGTAAGACCACGCTTTCCGTCAAGCTCGCTGAGACGGTCGCGACAGAGTTTGACTGTGTCGTGTGGCGATCGCTACGGCATGGGCCACAACTGTCAGAACTGCTGGCTGATATCGTGCCGTTGATGAGTCGGAGTGAACTGCCAGTGGCTCCTTCTATGGCTGATTTGACTCGCGTGTTGCAGACTCGGCGATGCTTGCTCGTACTCGACAATGTAGAAACGGTGCTCGATACCGGGGCGGGAACGCTGTGCGATCGGGCTGGAGCTTATGCTGCTGGGTACGAAGATTATGGGGATCTTTTCCAGAAGGTGGGGAGCGTTCGGTATCGCAGTTGCGTGGTACTGACGAGTCGGGAGAAACCGAAGGCATTGGCTGCGATAGAAGGAGAGACGTGTCCGGTGCGATCGCTGCAGTTGACGGGACTGTCTCCCAATGAAGGACGGAATTTATGTGCTGCCAAGGGCGAGTTTTTCGGCTCGGACGCAGATTGGCAGCATTTCGTTAGCTATTACGCGGGCAATCCGCTGGCGCTGAAAATGGCGGCGGCTGGCATTCAAGAGGTTTTCGACAGCAATCTGGCTGAATTTCTGCGCTACTTAAGCGATCGCGGCTTGGCCTTCGATGATATCTGCTCGCTGCTGAGCTGTCAGTTCGATCGCCTCTCAGATATCGAGCGCGAAATGATGTATTGGCTCGCGGTGAAACGCGAGCCAGTTTCTGCGCAACAGTTGCTCGCCGACGCGATCGCCCCCGATGCTCGCAGGTTGGTTCCCCAGGCGTTGCGGTCGTTGCAGCAACGATCGCTATGTGGGAGCGTGAAGTCGCACCATGCAGACGCGACGCAAGCAGGACTGACTCTGCAACCCGTAGTGATGGAATTTGTCACCGAACGGTTTCTGGTGCAGCTCGAACGAGAGATCGTTAGCGGTCAGATTGACTATCTCGATCGCTTGCCGCTATTGGAGGGACGCGGCAGACATCACGCACGCACGCTGCAGCGGCGCAAGATCGTCAAGCCGCTGCTCCAGCGTTTGCTAGCACGTCATACCCGTCCCGAACTGGTCGAGCAATTTTCGGTTATTTTGACAGGGTTGCGAGCAGATTACCCGCAAAGCGTGGGATTCGCGGCGGGAAATGTCATCAACATTTTGGTTCACCTGCAAAGTCACCTGAATGATTGGGATTTTTCGTATTTGACCGTTCGTCATGCCGATTTGCGTCACGTTAGTTTGAATCGCACGCGATTTACGGGTACTCGTTTTATTCAATCAGCCTTCACGGAAACGTTCGGGATTCCGCTGGCAATCGCCTTCAGTGCGGCTGGCGATACGTTTGTGACTGGGGGAGCTGACAACGCGATCGCTCTTTGGCACGCTGACGGCAACAAAATTGCCACGGGAGAAGGCCATCGTGGTTGGGTGTGGTCGGTGGCGTTTCGACCGGATGGGCAGGCGATCGCCAGCGGTAGCGATGATGGGGATGTCCGACTTTGGGACGAGGGCGGCAGACATTCGATCGTGCTAACGGGACACGAGTGCCCCGTATGGGCAGTGGCCTTCAGCCCCGACGGGGCTTTGCTCGCTAGCGGCAGCGAAGATGGCACGATTCGGCTGTGGGATGGCATTACTGGAGAGGCGATCTCGACATTATCGACTGGGGAATGGGTGCGCTCGATCGCGTTTCATCCCACATTACCGATCCTGGCCAGCAGCGGCGACAGCGGTCAGATTTCATTCTGGAATTTGGAAACGTATCAGCGAGACTTTCAGATCGAGGCGCACGCGGCGATCGTGTGGGCGATCGCGTTCAGTCCCGACGGTCGCTGGTTAGCGAGTGGCAGCAGCGATCGCCTCGTCAAAGTTTGGGATTGGGAGACGGGCGAGTGCGCGCGCGTTCTAGAAGGGCACGCGAATCAGGTGCGCGCGCTGGCCTTTCAGCCGACAGCAGCAGCATCCTCTGTCTTGGCCAGTGGCAGCGAAGATCGTTCGATTCGGATTTGGCATGTCGATACCGGAGACTGCCTGCACTTGCTCAACGGTCACTCGAACTGGGTACGATCGCTGACATTCAGTCCTGACGGGCAGACCTTGGTTAGTGGTGGGGGCGATCGCGCGCTGAAATTCTGGCGCGTCGAGCGGGGGCAATGCGATCGCGCCATTCAGGGATATGCGAATCGGATGTGGTCGGTGGCCGCCCATCCTGACGGGCAGACGATTGCTAGCGCTCACGACGATCGCGCCATCCGGCTGTGGGATAGCCGTAGTGGGCGCTGCTTGCGAACGCTGCGCGGCCATGAGAGCACGGTGTACTCAGTAGCATTCGATCCTGAGGGACGTTTTATCGCCAGTGGCGGCGCTGACAAAACCGTGAAGATATGGGATGTCGCGAGCAGTCGGTGCTGGCGCACGTTTTGCGGTCACGACAGTCGGGTATGGTCGGTGGCTGTCAGCCCGAACGGACGTTGGATAGCCAGCGGCAGCGACGATCGCACCGTGCGCCTGTGGGATGTCGAACGCGATGGGGGGGAGCAGGTTTTGCGCGGGCATCAGAGCTGGGTATGCGCCGTGGCGTTCAGTCCAGACGGTCGCTACCTGGCAAGCGGCAGTTACGATCGCTCCGTCAAACTTTGGGATCTGCAAACAGGTGAGTGTCTGCAAACCCTTTCGGCGAGTACTCACTGGATTTGGACGGTGGCATTCAGCCCGGATGGCTGCTCGCTCGCTGCGGCTGGCGGCGACGGCATCATTCAACTTTGGTCGGTGGCAGCGTTGGTGTCGGGTGCGTCGGTGGATCCCACTCGCTGCGTTGCCGCCCACGACAGTCGTATCTGGTCGATCGCGTTCTCGCCTGAGGGAGACAAGTTGGCCAGTTGCAGTAGCGACCTGACGGTAAAACTTTGGGATCTTGCAACAGGAACGTGTGATCGCGTTCTGAGCGGCCACGAGAACTTGATTTGGTCGGTGGCATTCGATCGCTTGAGTCCCGTTCTCTACAGTTGCGGCCAAGATGAAACTCTGCGTTCTTGGGATCTCGACACGGGAGCTGGCTTGCACTGCTTGGAAGCAGCGCGCCCGTACGAAGATATGGCGATCGCGGGTGCGGCAGGTCTGACTGATGCGCAAATTCGCACCCTACAGGCTTTGGGGGCGAGCGATCGCGTTGCCGAGCCTTTCTCCCTGTTTCAAATGCCCAATTTGACCGAACTAAGCATGTGTAGCTCGTAGGTGAGGCCTGACTAAGCCGGATAAATGCGCAAGCGCCGATTCGGTTCTTCGCCAAAGCTCTCGGAGGCCAAGTGGTAGTGTTCCACCAGCTCGTGCTGCATTTTGCGAATCGACGCGGAGCGCGGCAGCAACTCCACAGGCTGAGACTTAGGAATGACGATTTGCTCGACTGCCAGCCGCGCTTCTTCGAGTGCCTCCATTTCGTCTTCAGAATCGCCGAAGGCGAACATGTCCAAATCGGTTTCAGGAGAAAACGCAGGCTCGTCGATTTGGAGAATGCGGCGCAAAGCGCGGGTAAGTTGGGGCAGGGTGTTGCCCTTGACGGCGTGGATGGGGATTTGACGCGATCGCGCGAGCTGCTGAATTTTAGAACGATTGCGCACGTGCGAGCGCAGCGCCAAGATGACATCGGCGCGATCGAGATCTTTGGTCACCACCACGTCAAATTTGAACGTGCAGATGGCTTGCTCCAAGTGATAGCGACTGACCCCGTACGGATAAATCGTCACTTTGTCGCTATCTGGCGATGCGATGAAGTCTTCTCCTGTCATCACCGGAGCAGCACTGGGCACGGCAGAGGGCAGGACTTCCAACGGTAAAGCCTGCATCCGACCGCTTTGCCGCCAGTTTTCGCCACTGCGTCCGCCGTCCATCAGCCCCAATGTGCGGCGGCTGCGCTGTTTGCGTCCGCCGCTGACTGCCGTGCGACCGTCCATGGTGGCGGGAGCTGCAATCTCGATGGTTTCGGTAATGATCTCGCCCGACTCGTCTGCGCGACGGACTTCTGCGGTGGTTTCGCGACCGCGCAGCAGGTCGTCCACCGTATTTGCCACGTCTTGGTGAATCACCCAGCGGGTGCGCTCGCTCATTTCTACAGCGATGTCAAAGGTGGGCAGGGCTTTGCGCTCTAGAACGCTCTTCTGACTGCCGCGCCGTCGAGCTTCGTCGTCTCCCAGCGTCACTGTTTGAATGCCGCCGATGAGGTCGGAGAGGGTGGGATTTTTGATGAGATTGGCGATTTCATTGCCGTGTGCCGTGCCCACAAGCTGCACGCCCCGCTCGGCAATGGTGCGGGCGGCGCGGGCTTCTAGTTCGGTGCCGATTTCGTCGATCACGATCGCTTCGGGCATGTGGTTTTCCACGGCCTCGATCATGATTTTGTGCTGCATTTCGGGGGAGGCCACCTGCATTCGGCGAGCGCGACCGATGGCGGGGTGGGGGATGTCTCCATCTCCGGCAATTTCATTAGAGGTGTCGATGATGACAACTCGCTTGTTGTAGTCATCCGCCAGCACGCGGGCAATTTCTCGCAGCGCAGTGGTTTTCCCCACCCCCGGTCGGCCTAAAAGTAAGAGCGATCGCCCTTGACCCACCAAATCCTGAATCATGTCGATCGTGCCCGACACCGAGCGTCCCACACGACAGGTGAGGCCGACGATAACTCCTTGACGGTTGCGCATGGCGCTAATGCGGTGCAACGTCGATTCGATACCCGCCCGATTGTCGCCGCTGAATTCTCCCACCTGTGCGATGCAGCGATCGAGGTCGTCGCGGGTGATGCCGTCTTCGAGCAGGTATTCAGAGCGATTGAAAAAGCGAGCTTCGGGCTGTCGTCCCAAATCCAGCACGATTTCAATTAAGCCGTTCAGCGTGTCGAGCTGGGCGATGGCTTGTTGCAAGCGAGGCGGCAAAATATTGAGCAGTTTGGTTAAGTCGTCCGTCACTTTCAATTGATTCGGCCATGCGGTGGGGGCTGCGGTCGAGTCGATACTCATGTCAGCTCTCGTTTCGTTAGCTACAGGCTCAGAGGTCGCGATCGTCTCGTCGGGAGCGGGGGTTTGCGAATCGTGAGTGGTGAATGTCATGAACGCATCCCGAAATCGGGTAATGACAACGTTAGGAAGCAAGTTAGTGAAGCCGTGCGACGGGCGATCGCGCCAGTGCAGCAGGCATCAGAGAAGAAGCTTTGAGATCGGACACTAAAGTGCGAGCGCGGTCGAGCGCGCATTGCAGTGGCGAATCGTCGCGATCGAGTACGAAGGTTTCTAAATCCAGTGGCGCTTGGCACACGTCGGCAACGAGCTGGCGTGCGTAACTGCCAAAGGCAATTCCGGCTACGGGAATCCCCGCGCGCCTCACTTTGGCTGCGGTGGAATCATTCGTCCCTCCTGCCAACTGGAGCGACCCTGGCAACCGCATTTCGGCAACTTTGGCAGCTAGGCGAACCGCAGCCCGCGTTGCACCTCCTCCGATGTCGCCGCTCATGGGGCGACCGTCGATTTGCCAGATCAGATGAGGCGATCGCGGCTGCATCAACTGCTCCAGATCTCGCAGATACGCCTCTAACCCCTCACCATCGCCACAGCTCGCGGCCACCAGTTCTAACCGATCGACCCAAGGCTGACATTGCTGCCACAGTCGCGCGAACTCATCCCGTCGCCCCACCTGCGTGTGCAGCTCGATCGCCTGAATTCCCGCTGCCACCAAACTCGGCATCACATCACCGGCAGCAATAGTGCGATCGCTCGCGGCCAGTAGCTGAGGCGGACACAGCGGCAAACAGCGACCGCAGCCGTAGCAAAGATCGGAGCTGACTTCGGCGCGATGCCCGGTGACGGCGATCGCTCCCGGCGGACATGCTGCTACGCAAGGCTGCAAACAGTCAGACGGGCAGCTTGTGGATAACAGCGAAACCTTGCGAAAGTGAGGATCGCTGCCATCGTTGAAGCTGGCCATCACCCAAGGGGCTGAGGCTCGCGCGTCGCGTTCGAGCGCGAGGGCAATGCCTGCCCGCGCAGCTCGAACTACGGCTGGATCGGCAGCCACGTCAATGCAATCCACCCCAGCGATCGTGTAGATGAAGGCCAGCGTCCGAATTGAAGGCAGATGGTGAAAGCTGGCACCGCATATCAACTTGAACCAGGTGCCTGTCAGTAGAGATTGCGACGGTCGGCTAGCTACCACAGATAAATGTCTGGAGCGAAGCCCCAATGCGAATGGGTCAAGTCCGAACGAATGTGAAAATCGGCGACCTACGCGATAGACGTTACGCAGCCGATTCAGCGAGAGGTCGCCAACGCAGCTTGCGATCGCTCTCCACTTCCACCACGAACCGCACGCGAGCATCGCTAGCGGCGAGGCGAGTCAGGTACGTCAACTCGGACTGCGAAAACACGTGGCCTTCAATCAACCAAAACACGAGCCCTTTCGCGTCGGGCGGCAAGGTCTTCGCGTACTGATCGATCAGCGGCGGAAAGTAGTACGTACGGCGCTCCGATTTGCCCACGTGAGCCGGACGCACGCCGTGAGTCCGAGTCAGATAACT
>JBCBTL010000085.1:0-7924 GCA_039818705.1 Cyanobacteria bacterium J06639_1 | reverse complement strand
TCTGGCAGCACTGCAGATGCCACGTCTTCACCAGATGCGAGCAGCTATGGTTCTCTTGGCGAGGGCTGTGACGGTGGTGGAGGGACGGGCGGATGCGACTGAGCGCCCTACTGGGCATCGATTTCATCGCAAGTTTCCCAGGACGTTATGGCTTTCTCCCACAACTGTTGATGCGTTTTTCCTCGGGCGATGGCTGAAAGCGATCGCACGTCATCATCCACCACCTCGAAGGTCAGTTGCAGCCATTCAGGAGGGCGTTCGAGCAGACGATCCGGCCACTCGATGACCGTGATGCCATCCCCCGCGCAATATTCGTCGAGTTCTAGATCGTAAGTTTCAGCCGAATCGAGACGGTACAAATCGCAGTGAAATAGAGGAATGCGGCCTTCTTCGTATTCTTGAATGAGCGCGAAGGTGGGGCTGACAATGCGGTCGCGTATCCCCAATCCGCGTCCTAGCCCTTGAGTAAACGTGGTTTTGCCACCGCCTAGATCCCCTTCCAACAACAGCACCGTCCCAGGAGTCGCCAGCTTACCGATCCATGCGGCAAGAGACTGGGTTGCTTCGGGAGAGTGACAGATGACGGTGCGCACGGCTGACGAACTGAATTAAAAGCGATCGCGATCGTGAGGCTGGTTAAAATCGAGATCGGGGCCGATCGGCACAATCCCTGAGGGGTTGACCGCAGGATGACTTTGATAATAATGCTGCTTGATGTGGCCGAAATGGACGGTTTCGGCAATTTCGGGCATTTGATACAGCTCCCGCGTATACGCCCACAGGTTGGGATAGTCGATTAAACGCCGTCGATTGCACTTGAAATGACCGACGTACACCGGATCGAAGCGCACCAGCGTTGTAAACAGCCTCCAATCCGCTTCGGTGAGGACATTCCCGGCAACGTAGCGCTGTTTGCTCAGAATCGATTCGAGCCAGTCGAGAGTGGCAAATAAGGGTTCAACGGCTTCTTCGTAGGCTGCTTGAGTGGTCGCGAATCCCGCCCGATAGACGCCGTTGTTGAGGGTGCTGTAAACGCGATCGTTGATGGAGTCGATCTGCGATCGCAACTCATTCGGATAATAATTTCCCGGTTTTGCCCCCACCTCATCAAACGCGCTGTTGAACATGCGAATGATTTCGGACGATTCGTTATTGACAATGGTTTGCCGCTCTTTATCCCACAGCACGGGTACGGTCACTCTTCCCGAAAATTTCATGTCGGCGCGGGTGTAAATCTGGTGGAGGTAACGGGACTGGAACAGCGCGTCAGGAATGACGCCTTCGCCGTCCGCAAACGTCCAGCCCCGATCGCGCATCACCCAATGCACGACAGAAATGTCGATCGCGCTTTTCAATCCCTTGAGCGCTCGAAAAATGAGCGTGCGATGTGCCCACGGGCAAGCCAGCGACACGTAGAGGTGATACCGTCCCGGTTCGGCTTTGAACCCTCCTTCACCGCTCGCGCCAGGACTGCCATCGGGGGTGACCCAATGGCGAAACGCAGAACTTTGTCGCACGAATCGCCCGCCGGAAGATTTCGTGTCGTACCCGCGATCGTGCCAAACGCCATCAACCAGGAGTCCCATACCGCATCCCAAAACACGGTCTGAGTCTATCGCGGCGCGATCGCGATGGCTCTCAATGCGATCGCTCGGGCATCAAACCCGTGCTACGAACCCGATTTGCTACTGTGCGACCAATAATTGGAGGCAATTTGCGACACCCGCTGAATCATCTGCTCGGCGGCGGGGTCGTTCGGGATGGCGCGCTGCACCAACGCGACGGCAATGAAGCGCCGACCGTTGGGTAAATCCACAATGCCCACGTCTCCTACTAAAGAACGAATATTCCCCGTTTTGTGGGCGATGCGCGATCGCGTGCTCAATCCTTGGGGCAGCAGCGCGTCGTTTTCGGTTTGGCGCATGATGTCGAGGAGGCGATCGCGCCCCCGCCGACTCAATAGCTCTCCTTTTTCGATGCGTTCGAGCAACAGCGCCATATCTGCCGGAGAAGTAACGTTCGTGCCCGATAAGTCTGGCAGCAGCGCAGAGAAACGAGTTTGCGTTAATCCCCACTCCTGAAACCGACGGTTGAGCGCCGCAATTCCGCCGAGGCGATCGATCAGCAAATTCGTCGCGGTATTGTCGCTAATGGAAACGGTGAGAGTGGCGGCTTCGAGGACTGACACTTGCGTGCCCACCGCTCGATCCTGCATCGTGCCAGACCCGCCCGCCATCAAGTCCTGACGCAGCGTCAGCAGCTCGTCTAGCTGAATGATGCCTTCATCTACAGACTGCAATAGCGCTACCACCACCGGGACTTTAATCGTGCTGGCAGTTGGAAACGTCTCTCCCGAGGCGAAGCTGGCGTGAGTGCCGTTGTCCACGTCGTAGAGCACGACTCCTAAACGCAGATTGGGGGTCTGGGTCGCGATCGCCCGCACATTATCCTGAAGGGCTTTCTCTGCGCGCTCGGCACTCAAATCGAGAACGGGTAACGGCGGTGCATTTGGGACGGGCAACACCGTCGCAATTTCAGTATTTGGGTTAGCGATCGCGCGATCTCTCGGCACTCCGTCGCGACTGCCACGGGCAAATGTCCCAGCGAGTAATCCCAAGCCAATCCCAACCGCTGCGATGCGTCGCGTGCGCAGTCCTTTCTGGCGAGGTTGCTTGGATTTACGCGGCGATCGCTCCACGAACTCGGGGAGTTTGGGACGTTCAGAAGGAGATTTTGGAGGCACTCGCTCCAAGGCCAATCGTTCGGAAAGGTCAGTGGCCGCAAGTCTTGGCAGCGGCGGGCGGGGTTCGAGGGGGCGCGGCGGGTGTGGCGGACGCGCGGCGGCAAAGTTTGGCAGTTGAGGCTCGGGCGATCGCGGCACGCGGACACCGGGACGCCGCGAAGAAACCGCTCCACCATTTGGAACGTGCTGCCCACTCTCGCTCATTGTGTGGCTCCCCACGCCTGCTGCATCTTAGTGACCAACTTTACCGCAGCATTTTGGCATGGAGGCTCGCGATCGCCCCCAAACTAGAGGAAAACCTCAGAATTCCAGCCTTCAGGCGCGCGTGAGGGTGGGTGAATCTGTCGAACCTTCGGACAGGCGATCGCCCCACTCCAGCAGCAATGCGTTCACCTCATCGGGCGCTTCATCCATCGGACAATGCCCCGCCCGAGGAATCGTGACGAAATCTTTGACCTGGGGAAAACACGCTAGCGATCGCGCCAAATTGACCGGCTCCCACGGATCGTCTTCGCCCCAGATGATGAGTGCCGGACTGGTGAGCTGAGGGAGCAAATCTTCCGCCAAAGGGCCACTTGCGTAGCTGATAAACGCGATAAAGACATCCGCTGCCCCCGGATCGCGAGCGGGTTCGAGCAAAATATCGATCAGTTCGTCCGTGACGGCTTCTGGCCGGACGTAGGCTTGGTGCAAAATATTGCGCAGCGCTTTCGGCGTGGCAATTTGGTTGAAAAACGCGCGACCGATGGGCTTCACATTGAGCAAGGCTTGCACCAGCGGCGTGCCCCATTGCTGCACGAGGGAAAGGCGATCGCGTTTGCGCTCGTGTAACAGTCTGAGCGAGCAATTAATCGCCACCGTACTCGCGGCAATCTCAGGACAGGTCACCGCCGCTTGCATGACGACGATCGCCCCCACCGAATTCCCCACCAGCGTTGCGGGCTTACCGACAACCTCTGTGCAAAAGGCGCTCAGTTGATCGCCCCACAGCTCGAAGGTGTAGCGCATGCTCGGTTTCGGAGCCGCCCCAAATCCCAACAGGTCGATCGCGTAGACGCGAAAGCGCTTCGCCAACACGGGAATATTTTTGCGCCAATGCCCGATGCAGCCTCCGAACCCGTGCACCAGCACGATCGCTTCTGCCTCGGGGTCGCCCGCCGCCACGTAAGGCAGCTCGTAGCCGCGCCACTGCCAGCGCCCCGCAGCGATCGCCGCATCAGCCGTCGCACCAACACCGGGAGAAAGAGTCGCAGAATCTAACACGATCGCCTCAAAGATTAGCTAACTGTTGCACTCATCCCTCAAACTTCACTCCGCCACCCAACGGATTCCTCTACAATGAGCGGCAAGCGAGCTTATCCCCCCAGGGGGCATAGCAAAGCTGAGAATGTTAACTTAGGTTAACTTCAATCATTGTTTCGCATTTAATAAGCTCTTGTCATCATTCACCACCCCTCTTCCTCGCGATCGCGCCGTCGTACTGCCTTCACTTGCGTCGGGCTGGACGGTGTTCGCGTGGGCGGCGTTTCTCGTGTCCGTCCCCGTGTTCGTGCAAGCTCCGTTAGTTCGCTTCGCTCCCTGGGTCAGTTTAGTGACGACGTTGGGGTGGCTGGGCGTTAGCCTTCACCTCATTTCGATGCCTCAATGGAAAACCTGGGGCGGCCTGCTGTATGGGTTTTCGCTGTCGTGGCTAGCTGGATCGCTCTACTGGGGCTGGCTGCGTACCGAACCTTTATGGCACATGCCCGTCGAGGCGATCGCTCTTCCCATTGCACTGTGGGGGCTGTGGCGCGGCTTCGCTCGCATCGGCAACTACTTCTTTCTCGGCTCCCTCTTCGGCACGGCTATCACCGATCTCTACATTCATACAGTGGGCTTGCTCCCTCACTGGCGCGGGGTGATGCTCGCTCAGATAGACGATCGCCCCATTAACGCGGCGCTCATGCTCGACTCTGCTCTAAACCAAATGCAGTCGTTTCGAGGGGTGACCTGTGCGGTATTGCTGGGATGTCTGCTGATGTCGGTGGGGTTGATGGGCTTGCATTACGCCTCGATGTCTTCTTCCAAAAGGCGATCGCTTGAGTGGTGGGCGTTTGCCGGAGCGGTACTGAGTACGCTGCTGGTGGACGGTCTCTTCGGCTGGGGGGCAATGACGGTCGGTACGGGGGTTCTCTGAGCCTAAATTCACTCGGTCTGGAGAGCGATTCTCGCGGGACGGCAGCACCCCGAAATGCGGTATAGTACCCGAGCGCTGTCACGTCTCGAACTACTCATGCGGATTGCTCCCCTCGAAAAAGCTGATGCCGACAAGCAGGTTCAGAAGGTTTACGAAAGTCTCGAAAAAGCCTACGGCACGGCGCTCAATCCCCTGCGGACGTTAGCTTATAAACCCCAACTCATGCGCGCCGTGATGACCCTTTACGGTGCCATTCACGCAGCCAATCCCAACCTCTCCGAAGAACTCAAGGAGCTGGTCAGCATTCGCATTTCGCAAATCAACGGCTGTCGCCACTACTGCGTGCCTTATCACACCCTTCAGGCCAAAAAGCACGGCGCGAGCGATGCCAAAATCGCCAATGTTGCTAAGGCTCGCACCAGCCAAGTTTTCTCCCCCGAAGAAAAATTAGCGATCGAATACGCCGAGCGCATCACGGTTCCCGCGATGGTGGTTAGCGACGAGTTTTTCGCTCAGCTCAAAGCCAGCTTTGCCGACGAAGATCTCGTCGAACTGACAGCACTCATCGGCTTCATGAACTTCTGGAGCAAAGTCATCGACGCGCTAGAAGTTCCCCTAGACGAACCGTTCGCAGCCGCTCACTAGACCTCATCAAGAGGCGATCGCCAACGCCATGCATTAAGGCGATCGCTTCTTGACCTACGCGAATGTCTCAGTTTTCCCTGTCTGCATTGGACGGGTATTTCATTACGTATTAGTACATAAGCCCCATCAATGCACGCAGATTCGACAGGTGTTGCCTCTGACCTCATCGCTCGGGCAGAGCAAGCATATCGTTTTCAGTAAGCTAGACACGTTCGCGCCGCACTTTGCCCGGCGATCGCCCCCCTTTTTCCAGACCTCATGCTCTCGAACGCCGTCACATTATCCCTGTCAGCGATCGCCCTCAGCGCTCTGACCCTCGGGATTTTCCCCCTCCCCGCCAACAGCCAATCTCGACCTTCACTTCAGTTCGATCCCCCCTCGGGAACGCGCTTGTCGAGCCGCAATGCCTCCGTTGACATCGTGCTAGACATCAGCGGCTACACGTGGGAGACGCTGCCGTGGGACTGGCGATCGCCCACCGTCATCCTGGACGGTCGCGACATTTCCGAACGGGCGCGATCGCTGGTTGCAGGAGCCACTGGCGTAGCGATCGATGACTCTCAGGTCGTTGCCAGCGCCCAAACCCTCTCGGATGACAGCATGACCCTACGCCTGAGCGGGATGCGCCTCTCGCCTGGATTTCACCAACTCTCGATCCAACTGGAGCCACTGGGGGCGGGCGAGCCACTGGAATTTAGCGCCACCTATCCCGCGATCGCCGGACAAGACCGACAGCAACGTTGAAGTCCTACGCGATCGTGCGAGTACAGCCTTTTCTGTATTACGAAATCTTAAGCATTGAGACTCTGATAGGCGATCGCAAATGAGTAATTCTGCCCCTCTGTTTTCTTGGAGGGGACGGGTATGCTGTGTGAGGTTCGGTCAATGACAGCTCGATGCCGAGTCAGAGCGTGCGAGGTATTAAATCAAGCTTAAGTCTGAGCAAGTTTTTGTCACAAAATGCTAAAGGCTGCTTGTAAATTTGAGTTAAACTCGCTAGACTCTATGCGGTTCATGTAGCCCATGACACAGATTGAGCCGTCTGACACTGATTGCTCCGTCGGTACGTAAATTGAATAGCGGGAGGTATCCTTTGGCCAGACGTAGAAAGCGCAAGAGCCGTCGCCGGTTAGAAGGACGCAAGATTTTGGAACTGATTCCTCAGTTCAGCCTGGATAGTGGTGAGGATAAACCCGTTACCGCCGCACGAAAATTCATTCAAGATCGCAGCGTGGCTCCGCCCGCACTGCTGCTCGTCCGTCGCAACGAACACACGGTCGATCGCTATTTTTGGGCAGAGAAGGGACTGTTCGGCGCGCAGTACGTCGAAGAAAATCACTTTTTGTTTCCCAGTCTGCGGGCGTTAATGGCTGAAGAGCCCGTCCCGGCAACGGTGGCACGATAAGCTCGGCATCATCGCGTTTTTTGCAAGCTAGCGCTTGCCGCTGGCTTGGTTGAATGCCAAGTTCCGCTCGATATCTGAATCTGAGGCGCGATCGCTATTTGACAGGCGATCGCGCTTCTGAATCGAGGTAGAAGCGAGGCAAGCGGGCAGAGAACCCGCAGAGAATTTCGTAGGAAATCGTTCCGGCGAGGTCGGCCCACTCTTGGGCTGAATGTTCGGGGCTGAGAATGGCGAGGGAGTGGCCGACGGCGATGTCGTCGGCCGGTACTTGGCTGACATCCCACAGGGTTTGATCCATCGTGATCGTGCCTACCTGATGGACGGGAGCGTTGCCGATGTCGCTGCGCAAGTGACCGGAGAGGCAGCGGGGCACGCCGTCTGCATAGCCGATCGCGACCGTGGCTAGGCGGGTCGGCAGAGTCGTGGTGTAGCGGTGGCCGTAACTGACTCCTGTGCCAGCAGGGACGGTCTTGAGCTGGATGATGCGAGCTTTGACGGTCATGGCCGGATGTAAGGTGCCATCGGCGTTTAAGTGCGGGGCGGGTGGGTAGCCGTACATGGCTAAACCGACGCGCACGAACTGGTGATGCCAGCGCGGATCGGCCAACGTTGCCGCCGAGTTCGATAAATGCAGGGCGGGAAGCTCGATCTGGCGATCTTGAAACTCCTGAATGATGCGAATGAAGCGATCGCTCTGTTGCTGCGTGGCGGGGCGATCGCGTTCGTCGGCGGTGGCGAAGTGGGAATACAGTCCCCGACCGTCTAGATGGGATGAGGAGGCGATCGCTTGCCAACAGGCGATCGCGCGATCGACGGGAATGCCCAGGCGACTCATGCCCGTATCGACATTGAGATGGACGGGGATGGAACGCTGGAGCTGGTTGCCGACGCGATCGCACTGCGCGATCGATTCCTCGGTGACGAGGGTGAGGTCGAGCTTGCATGAAGTCGCAAT
>JBCBTL010000084.1:0-7940 GCA_039818705.1 Cyanobacteria bacterium J06639_1 | reverse complement strand
CGACGCGATTGTAGTCCGTGCCGCCATTGCCGAAGACTGCGCCATCGCCACGCACTAGCTCTACGACCAGCGTATTGCGCCCCGGCTGAAACCCCTCTAAATAAACGGGGCGGCGAGTCGAAACGATCGCGCTGGGGTTGTCATTGAGGGTGTAGCGGACTTTCGGCCCCGTGGGGGCGCTGCTCAAATTGATGCCATCGACGATGTAATCCAGCAAAATCGGCTCTGCGCCGTACGTGCCGCTCGGGGATACCACTGTTAGCAAAGCGGCAGCATTGGCAAATCGCGGCGAATTTTCACCGTCAGCCGCCTCAACGTGAAACGTGACGTGAGCGAACGAGGACAATCTGCGGTAGCTGACATCCCAGGGGCGCGCCCCAATGACGCGAATCGTGTGGGTGCCAGGCGCGAGGTCGAGGTCGAGCGGTTCGCTGATGTCGAAATAGTCGATCGGGTCTTCGTTATTGACGATGACCTTGACATGCAGTCCCAGTCCGGTGGCTTCATCTCGCTCCACGGGCAACCGTTTCACGTTGAGCCGTAGCGGTACCGTCGAGCTCGTCAGGGTTTCGTCCGGACGAGGGGAAAGAATTTCGATATCTGGCGAAAAGCGATCGGTGGTAGGAGTCAACATCTCGACGAACTCTGGCTCGTCAACGACTTCTTGAGCCGAAGCCGCAGCCTGCCAGGGTAAGAAAGCCGCGATCGCAGCCACAGTCCATCTCAGAGCCACTCGTCGAAGGAAAGGTTTCATGGTGCAAACCTCCAGGCTGAGGACGATACGCCGACATCAATTCGATATCGTCCACTATCAGCTTACTGCGGCGCAGGTTGCACTCGGTTTGGATATCTCCAGCTAAGCCGAGAACGCGGAGCGATCGCGCCAAGCCCCAACGGCGATCGCCCCCGTCGTTCCTGCAAATCCTCTCTCGAACTGCATTACCAGATGTAGAGCAGCAGAAACAGCACGATCCAAATGACATCGACGAAGTGCCAATAAATCGAGGCCGCTTGGATGCCGAAATGGCGATCGCTGGTGAACGAAGGCGATTTCCGCGCGGCAAACAGCACCCCCAAAATCAGCAGCACCCCAATCGTCACGTGCAGACCGTGAAATCCCGTCAAGAGGAAAAACGAGCTGGCAAAGCGATTGGTGGTCAGTCCGAAGTCGAGGTGCATGTACTCGTAGGCTTGACCCGCCAGAAAGATTGCCCCCATCAACGCCGTCAGGCCGAACCACAGCCTCACGCCCTTGAGGTCGTCGCGGGCGATCGCGATGTCGGCTTGGTGAATGACGAAGCTGCTGGACACCAGAATGACGGTGTTGACAGCGGGCAGGAGCACTTCCAGCTCTTCCGTGCCCTCTGGCGGCCAGGCCGGAGCTAGGAGGCGATAGATGATGTACGCCGCGAAGAGACCGATGAAAATCATCCCTTCTGACAGCAAGAACACGAGCAGGCCGAAAAATCTCAGATCTTGGTGTTCGCCATGACCTTCGCTTTCTAGGACCTCTGCACCAGCATCCGCAGAAATTTGCATGGATTGACCTCAGGGGCGATCGGGGTTGACGTAATGAGCGTTGCAGTCACGCACTCGGAGTTGCAATGACGGTTCGGGGTTGTCGCTGGTCTCTCAAAAAGACTTACGCACTCGTCTCGGCAGCAGCCTGAGGCGCATTCGGACGAGGCAAGCCGTAATCGTAAGGCCCCGTCACGAGTACCGGATCGGCTTCCCAGTTTTCGTGAATGGGAGGAGAACTGGTCGTCCACTCCAGCGTCAAACCATCCCAAGGATTATCGCCAGCTTCTTTGCCCGCGATCCAGCTCCAGATGGCATTGATGATGAAAGGAAACGTCGATACGGCCAACAGAATGGCACCCACGGTGCAGATGAAGTTGATCGGCTCGAACTGCGGATCGTACTCGGCGACGCGGCGAGGCATCCCCAATAATCCCAGCTTGTGCATGGGCAAGAACGTGATATTGAACCCGAGATAGGTCGTCACGAAGTGAATCACGCCCAGAGGCTCGTTCATCATCCGCCCCGTCATCTTGGGAAACCAATGATAGAACCCCGAGAAAATGGCAAACACGCTGCCGCCGAACAATACGTAGTGCAGGTGAGCAACGACGAAATAAGTGTCGTGAACGTGAATGTCAACCGGAACCGAGGCCAGCATCACGCCGCTCAATCCGCCAATGACGAAGACAGATAGAAAACCCACAGCAAACAATAAAGCGCTGTTGATGCGAATTTTGCCGCCCCACAGCGTTGCCAACCAGCTAAAGATTTTGATCCCAGTGGGCACGGCGATGATCATCGTCGCCACCATGAAGAAGAGGCGCAACCAGTCGGGGGTGCCGCTGGTGAACATGTGGTGCGCCCACACCACCAAGCCCAAAACGCTGATCGCCATGCTGGAGTAGGCGATCGCCCGATAGCCAAAAATGGGCTTGCGGGCGTGGACGGGCAGAATTTCGGAGATCATGCCGAAGGCGGGCAGGATCATGATGTAGACGGCGGGGTGCGAGTAAAACCAGAACATGTGCTGGTAAATAATCGGGTCGCCACCGTTGGCAGGATTAAAGAATCCCGTTCCGAACAGCAGGTCGAACCCCAGCATCACGAGAGCCGCTGCCAAGACGGGCGTGGAAATCAGCACCATCAGCGACGTAGCCAACATCGACCAGCAAAACAATGGCATGTCGTTCAGCTTCATCTCGGGCAGCCGCATTTTCAGGATGGTGACCAAGAAATTCACCGCCGCCAAAATCGAAGACGTTCCCAACGTCAAAATGCTGAGAATCCAGAGGGCTTCGCCCGCTTTGCCGTTCACCAAGCTCAGCGGCGGATAAGACGTCCACCCCGAACCGGGCGCGCCGACAAAAAAGCTGCTCATCAGCATGATGCCCGCTGGCGGGATCAGCCAGAAGGCGATCGCGTTCAGTCTCGGAAACGCCATGTCCCGCGCCCCGATCAACAGGGGCACGAGGTAGTTGCCGAATCCCCCCGTCAGCGCCGGGACGATCCACAAAAAGATCATCACTGTCGCGTGGACGGTAAAGAGCGTGTTGTAAGTTTCGTAGCTGACCACGTCAACTTCAGGCGTAGCCAGTTCCGTCCGAATGAGCGTGGCGAGTGCGCCGCCGACCAAGTAGAACGCGAAGGTAACGACGAGGTACTGAATGCCGATCACTTTGTGGTCGGTGCTGAAGCTGAAAAATTCCTGCCACGGCGTGCTGTTTTCGTGCGGGTCGGGCAGGTTGGCCGAAAAACTGCCGGGGCTGTCCAGTTGTGCTTGTGCCATAGCGGTAAGGTCTCGAATGCTTGCAAAAAGAGCGATTAGCCAGCGCGATCGCTTGGGAAAGAACTGCTCGGATGAGAGCTGCCGGAATGATGCAGCTCGGCAATCTGACCGCGCACGTCTGCCAGCGTGGAGGCATCAATGTCAAATCCGCGGGTTGCGGCTCGGGCGTGCGCTTGCTGAGAGAGTCGGGTTGCCAGCGCGTCGGGGTCAACACCTGCTAGCTCAACTTTGGCGGTGTCGTACCAAGCGGTGAAATCCGCTGGATCGTGGACGATCATCTGAGTGCGCATCACGCCGTGATAGGGGCCGCACAGTTCCGCACAGATAACCGGATACGTGCCCGCCACGGTGGGCGTGAAGCTCAACTCGGTCGTGCGTCCGGGGATGGTGTCTTGCTTGATGCGAAATTCAGGTAGCCAAAAGGCGTGCAGCACGTCGTTGGCCGACATATCGAGGCGAACTTTACGATCGGTGGGAACGTGCAGCTCCCCCGTGACCACGCCGCTATCGGGATAGGTAAAAATCCAGGCGTACTGCATCCCAGCCACCTGCACGACCATCGGCTCCTCTTCGTCTGCTCCCGCCTGCGCCAGCAGCATTCCATTCGGGTCGTCGCCGGGGGTGTAAGCCGCCATCTCAACCATTGCGTCGTGACCGCCGACGTGAGCCATGACTTCTTTCTTACCCGTGAGGTCGTAGATGTCGTAGCTGTAAATCGCGAGCCACAGCACGATGACCGCAGGAATCACAGTCCAAACCATTTCTAGGAGGACGTTGCCTTCCAAATGAGGGCCATCGGTCTCGTCGCCTTGGGGCTTGCGAAAGCGAATGAGGGAGTAAATCACGACCCCTTGGACGAGCAAAAAGATTGCCGTCACCACCACCATCATGGAATTGAAGAGGCCGTCGATGAGGGGAGCCTCGGTCGATGCCTGCGTCGGCAACAGTCCATTGTTTTGGCCGTACCAAAAGCTAACGAAGCCGCTAATCGCGATCGCCGCGATCGTCCCCAATACCTGCAAAATTTTTGTCGCGTTCACGATCCCGTGCCAGTGCTGCAAAGTGAATCCGTCATCCAGCCAGCGATGCCGATCGCAACCCGGCTGGTATCTCTTCAGTTCTAGCGCGCTTCTCTCAAACGGAGACAGTCGAAAAAACTGTGCCTGGATTCAAGGTAGGAGGGGCGAGCAGCGACTCGCAGCCGTCTTTAGGCTTTCTTCGGGCGCTGGCCTCCTACAGCGTTTCGACTGCACTCGACGCAACATCGTCGATCCGGCTCGTCAGAAGGACTCTTGCACCGGCAGCAGATATCGTGCCATCAACTTTACATTTCGATCGAAATGCTCAACATATCGAAGAAATCATTAAAGGTCACCGTCCGAGTTGGCTCCGTATCTAGATTGGCACTATCCCTCGGTGTCGCAAGAGTCGGGATGGGAAGTGCGATCGCGGGATGCGAAATGACAGAAGCCGTGACGCATCAACCCTGTTTTGGCTTCGCTGCGAGCGACCGACGGGTGCGATCCGACGACTGACATGTTGGGGATTATGACGGAATCTTTCTACTCCGAATCTGGTGCCGTCCGCGCAGCGACGGCGGGATCTAATGAGTTTGGCGATCGCGCGATCGCCATCATTCGCACGCTAGCTTACGGCATGGCGGCGGCAACTCTGTTTTTGATGGCGCTGGGCAGCGCGACGCGGGTTATGAATGCTGGCCTGTCCTGCCCCGACTGGCCGCTGTGCTTCGGTCAGCTCGTCCCGCGCGAGCAGATGGATCTGCGGGTGTTTTTGGAATGGTTCCATCGCGTTGTCGCATCTAGCATGGGGCTGCTGACGATTCTGCTGGTGGGTCTGAGTGCGTGGTGGCGGCGATCGCTGCCTGGCTGGGTGCCCAATCTGGCCGTGGCAGCGCTGGCTTTGGTGGTCGTGCAAGGGGTGTTGGGCGGTCTCACCGTGACACAATTACTCCGCTTCGATATCGTTACGGCTCACCTCGGAACGGGACTGCTGTTTTTCTCAACCCTCTTGACATTGGGGGTAATGCTGACTCCCTTCCAAGGTCGCGGCTCCGCCCGAAAGTTTGCTTGGATGGCCGCGATCGCCGCTGGACTCGTCTATCTCCAAAGTTTGATGGGCGGAGTCGTTGCTTCTCGCTGGGCGCTGCACCTGTGCTTTGGCGATTCGCAGCTTTGCAGCGTCATGAACGCTCACATCGGCGGTGTCTTTCCCGCGACGATTGCGACCCTCGTTGTCGCGTTCGCGGCGTGGCGTACGGAGAACCTACATCCCTGGCTGCGGCGGCTAGGTATGGTTGCCGCGATCGCTGTTGTTCTCCAGATCGCTCTCGGCATCGCCACATTTAAGTTGCACCTCCAGGTCGAGCCGCTGACGGTGGCGCATCAGGCTATCGGCGCAACGCTATTGGGCGTGCTGGTGGCGACTTCGGTATTGGCTTGGCGCGATCGCGCAATGACTGCCCTGCAGCCTCGCGATAACGCGACTCCGACCCACGTAGAGGCTGCGAACTAGCGATCGCGCGCCTCTAGTTTTCTCATTTGCGAGTACGACATCTCATGCGAGACACATTTTGGGCTGATTCTCCCCGTCCTGCATTTCACCTGCAGCAAACGCTGCAAGACTACTACCAACTCACCAAGCCGCGCATCATTCCTTTGCTGCTCATCGAAACATCGGCCGGTATGTGGTTAGCGGCTCAGGGAACGGTCGATCTGACGCTGATGGCCGCAACACTGGCGGGGGGAACGCTAGCTGCAGCATCAGCTCAAACCATCAACTGCATTTACGATCGCGATATCGATCTATTGATGGAGCGCACCCGCCACCGCCCGATTCCATCCGGGCGGGTTAAGCCTTACCAAGCCTTGCTCTTCGCGATCGCGCTAGCGCTGCTGTCGTTTGCTCTGTTGAGCCTGAGTTCGAACGTCCTTGCGGCTAGCCTCGCGATGTCTGGGATCGCTCTCTACGTCGGCGTGTATACCCACTGGCTGAAGCGTTCTTCCGTCCAGAACATCGTCATCGGCGGTGCCGCCGGAGCCGTCCCCGCTTTGGTGGGATGGGCGGCCGTAACCGGCAGCTTGAGCTGGTCGGCGTGGGTGATGTTTGCCATCGTCTTTATTTGGACTCCCCCCCACTTCTGGAGTCTGGCGCTCTTGATTCAGGACGATTACGCCAAAGTGGGCGTACCGATGCTGCCCGTGGTGTCGGGCAACGTCGCAACAGTGCGTCAGATCTTCTACTATTCCCTGCTGATGGTGCCTTTGACTTTCGTGCTGATCGCGCCGTTACATCAGGTCGGGGTGCTGTATGGCACAACCGCCCTCCTGCTGGGCGCGACATTTCTGCGCAAAGCCTGGGACTTGCTGCAAGCCCCAGATGATGCGGATAAAGCGCGATCGCTATTCAAGTTCTCGATCGGCTACATGATGATGCTGTGTGCCGCGATCGGCCTCGATCGGCTGCCGATCTCGCAACAGGCAACTGTTCAACTCGCCCAGTCTGTCCGGCACTTACTCGGTTAAGTATTTGCTCGGCTAGCCATTACCCGGTCAACCGATCGCTCGACGGATGGTTAGGACTCGGCGCGCTCCTCATCAGTCTGAAAGGCTGGCAGTTCTCGCCGACTCAAATCGACCAGTTCTTGGTTGATCTGCTGGACTTGCTTCAAAGACGGTGCCGCATCCATGGCTAGTTGCAAGTGCTTGCGAGCCCGCTCGCGATCGCCCAGGTACGCGTAGGCAAACCCCAAGTTGCGATGGGCTTGCCAGTACTCAGGATCGAGCACAACCGCTTCTTCGAGGGCTGCTGCGGCCTCGTTCGGGCGATCGAGCGCGAGTGCTGCCACGCCAAAATTATTCCGAGCGACGGGCAGCAGCGGGTCGAGGGCGATCGCATTCTGACTGGCACTCAAAGCCAAAGCCGGTTGCTCCTGCTGGAGGTAGATGTCAGATAGGTTGGCGGCGGCGATCGCCCGCGCCCGCGTTGCCCTCACTTGAAGGGGCTGGCCGTAGCTCTCAGCCGTCAACCCGGCCTCGTCCGCTTGCTCACTCGCTGCAACGCGTTCGAGATAGCGAGTGGCTTCGTCAATCCGACCCGCCGCGCTCAAGATCGCCCCAGCATCGCTGACCCACGCTGGAGGCACAGCAGTACCCGATCCGAGCGCCTGCGAGATCGCGGCTTCTGCCATATCAGCCATGCCTTGCTGGTGAGCCAAGCGAGCCAAAATCACGAAATCACCCGGCTGTGTCCAGTTGGGGGGCAGTTGCGAGAGTAATTCGATCGCCGAGCGATCGACCCCCAATTTGGCCAGCGCCAAACCAGCCTCCGAGGTATACAGCGGAAACGCCGGGTCGAGCTTAGCCGCGAGCTGGAACGATCTCGCGGCAGCAGCAGTATCTCCCGCCTGCCAGTGGGCGATCGCGCCTCGGTAATACCCCAGCGCATTCGGATTGGTCTGCACGTAAGCGTCGTAAGCCGCTGCGGCTTCTTCCCACTGCATGAGCTGTTCGCGCGCAAAGGCTCGATAAAGCGGCAGCAGAGGCTCGAAAACATTGCTGGCACTGGCCAAATCCACCACGTCGAGTGCCGCTTGCCACTGCTCGGTAGTCAGCAG
>JBCBTL010000083.1:0-7952 GCA_039818705.1 Cyanobacteria bacterium J06639_1 | reverse complement strand
GCAGGGTGGCGAGGTCGTGGCAGAAGTCCCGGCCACGGCCCTGGCAGACAACACGCCGATTTACGAACGCGAAGTTATCGATACGCCCGAATACGCTTTGCAGGCTTGGCAGTGGCAAGCAGATGACCTGCCCGATGCAACTGCGAACGGGATTGACGGCAAAAGCTGGAATGACGTGCTGCTGACCTTGTTGGATTGGCCGTCGATCGCCAGCAAGCGCTGGGTATATCGGCAGTACGACCATCAGGTGCAAAACAACGCGGTTGTCCTACCCGGAGGGGCAGACGCGGCGGTGGTGCGAGTGCGATCGCAAGATTTCAGCGCGGGCGATATTGCCCAGGTGCCCCACTCTCAGAAAGGCGTAGCGGCAACCGTGGATTGCAACGGTCGCTACGTCTATCTCGATCCCTACGAAGGCGCGCGCGCCGCTGTTGCCGAAGCCGCGAGAAACTTGAGCTGTGTGGGTGCCGAGCCGATTGCTGTGACTGATAATTTAAATTTTGGCAGTCCTGAAAAGCCTGTGGGCTATTGGCAGCTGGCAGAGGCTTGCCGAGGTATCTCCGATGCGTGCCGAGCCTTAAACACCCCCGTTACGGGCGGCAACGTGTCGCTTTACAACGAAACCATCGACAGCCAGGGTCGCCCGCAATCGATCTACCCAACGCCCGTTATCGGCATGGTGGGATTGCTGCCCGACATTCGGCAAGCGTGCGGGCAAGGCTGGCGAGAATCAGGGGCATCGATTTACAGGCTCGGTCGCCCCGCCACAACGTTAGGTGGTTCGGCCTACTTGCAAGCCATTTTCGACCGCACCACTGGGCTACCGCCGCGCGTCGATTTGGACTTAGAAGCTCGGGTACAGGCTGCCTGTCGTCACGGCATTCGCCAAGGCTGGATTCAATCTGCCCACGACTGCAGCGACGGCGGACTAGCGATCGCTTTAGCCGAGTCCTGCATCAGCGGCAACTTAGGCGCGATCGTGCAATTACCCCCCTCCGAGTCCCAGCGCCTCGATGACGTGCTGTTTGGCGAAGGGGGTGCGCGCATTGTCGTGTCGATCGCGCCCCAGCACGAAGCGGAGTGGGACGCGTACGTCCGGCGATCGCTCCCCGGCGAATACCAGCATCTCGGCACGGTTGCGGGCGATCGGCTGCAGATCGCAGCAGGAGACAGCGAACCTATTGCAACGCCAGTCAGCGGCCTAGCTCAGGCGTTTTATCAATCCATTCCCCGTCGTCTCCAGACCTGATGATTTTTATGAAGTTCGTGTAAATAAACCAACACGATCCAGCTCATATTGGTATCAGCAATCAGACTGCGTGTCACGATGTGAGCATCGTACGAATGCGCCTCAGCTCGCGACTGGCGCTATACTGCATACTTTCGCCACAGTTGCGATCGCCGTTCGCATCCTTCGCACTATGCAATGGCTCGATCTCCTCACTTCTGACCTGTTGGATTGGCTCGATCGAGGCCGAGCCGATGAGGTCATGGCCACGCACGATATCAGCATCGCTCCGACAGTACCCCTGCGGGACGCGTTGCAGGCGTTACATCAGCGACCGTGGCCTGCTCTCATCGCGATCGCCACCAATGCTGCCGGACACCCCGTTCCGCTGGGCGCGTTTTCCTGCGAAAGCGTGGCTCAACACGTCGCGCGCGGCCAGCTCGTCGATACGGCCTCTCTGTCAGTGGCCAGCGTGGTGATGCCGGTGCGGGTGCGCGCTCGTCCGGACACCTCGCTACGCGAAGCTCTACACCTCATGCAGCGATCGCGCCAAAGCTGGCTGGGGGTCTGTGGGGAAGATGGCACGTTGCTCGGCCTGCTAACCGAGCCGCTCATCTGGCAATGGCTGGAGCGAGCGAGCGCCGCGCCCGATGTAGCCGCAGCGAACGCAAACCCGGCTGTCCCCCCCTCGATCGCCTCTGCTGAGGGAGGCGATTGCGCTCCCGTCAGTCCGGCTGGCGACGCGATGCTGGCTTCGCTCACCAATCATTTGTCTGGAATGGCATATCGCTGCCGCAGCGATCGCCTGTGGGCGCTGGACTACGTTAGCGAAGGCTGCGCTGAGTTAACTGGATATCAGCCGCAGGACTTACTCCATCGCGAACGCTTTAGCTACGCAGACCTCGTGCATCCCCACGATCGCGAGACGGCCTGGGTGGAAGCCCGTGAGGCGATCGCGATCGGTCGGCCTTTTCAGCTCTCATATCGCATCGTAACGGCAACGGGGGAGTTGAAGTGGGTGCGCGAAAAAGGTCGCTGCGCTCGGGGCACGAGCAGCGACGTACTGGAAGGATTTATCGACGATATCTCCGACCTGCAAGCGGCCAAAGACGCTCTCGCCCGTCGCGTCGAGCGAGAGCGAGCAATAAGCACGATTTCCCAACATATCCGGCAGTCGCTCGATTTAGGCCAGAGTTTGCAGGTGGCGGCCTCAGATCTGAGGCATTTGTTGCAAATCGATCGCGTCGCCATTTGTCGAATTGAAGCTGGCGAACGCTGCATCGCGATCGCCGAGTCGGTTGAACCAAGCTGGCCGTCGATGCTGGGGCACGACATCATGTCCACCTGTACGTCGCTAGAGGTGTGCATTCCCACCAGCACGCGCGATGCCATGCCCGCGATCGCCGACATTGAGCAGGCCGAGATTCCCGACTGCTACGCCGAGTCATTAGCTCAGTTCGGGGTGCGCGCCCATGCGGTCGTTCCCATTTGGCAGGGCGACCAACTCTGGGGGCTGCTCGCCGCTCAGCATTGCTCCGAGCCTCACATTTGGAAAACCAGCGACCTCGACCTATTGCGTCAGCTTTCTGTGCCGCTCGAACTGGCGATTCAGCAGGGGCAGCTTTACCGCCGCGTCCAGCAGCTCAATCTCGATCTCGAACAACAGGTGCAGCAGCGCACGGCAGAGCTGCGCTTGGCCTTCGACTTTGAAGCCACCCTCAAACGCATTGCCGATCGCGTGCGAGACAGTCTCGATGTCAATCAAATTGCCAATACCGCCGTGCGGGAGCTAGCGCTGTGTTTGGGGGTGATTTGCTGCAACGCAGCGCTTTACGATCGCGATCGGGGCACGTCTACGATCTATTTCGAGTACGCAGCGGGGGCACCTTCCCAAAAGCGCGTCTCCCAGATGGATGACTTTCCCGAGCTGCATTACCAACTGATTGAGGGGCAATACTTTCAATTTTGCTCGCTCTATCCCAATCCCCTGCGGGGGAGGACGGCGACGCTCGCCTGTCCGATTGCCGACGATCGCGGCGTGCTGGGGGCGCTGTGGCTCGTGCGCAGCGAACGTCACACCTTCAACGAGCAAGATATTCGCCTGGTGTTGCAAGTGGCGAACCAGTGCGCGATCGCCATTCGCCAAGCGCGTCTCTATCAAGCATCTCAGGCGCAGGTGCGCGAACTCGAACGGCTGAATGTGCTTAAAGATGATTTTGTCAGCACGGTCTCGCACGAACTGCGCACGCCGATCGCGTCGATTCGGCTCGCCATCCAAATGCTGGGCATCCAGCTCGATCGCGAGGTGGGGCTGAAAGCCGAACTGGCGAAAGCTCCCGGCGATCGCGCTCCGATGGCGCGGTATTTCAGCATTTTGCAGCAGGAATGCGAGCGCGAAATCAAGCTGATCGAGGATTTGCTCGACTTCCAGCGGTTGGATGACGGAGGGAACCCGCCCGCACCGGAATCGATTGACCTGTCGGATTGGCTGCCGCGCATCGTGGCACCATTCCGCGATCGTGCTGGCGAGCGGCAACAAACCCTCACGGTAGACTGCCCGCCCGACTTGCCCGAGCTGATCAGCGACCCGACCTATTTGGAGCGAGTGGTCTCCGAGCTGTTGGTGAATGCGTGCAAGTACACTCCTCCCGGCGAGACCATTGTGGCGATCGCCCGGCTCGAAGGAAGCGAGATGCAACTGCGAGTCTCGAACACGGGGGTCGTCATTCCTGCCGACGAACTGCCTCACGTCTTCGACAAGTTCTATCGCGTGCCCGGCAACGATCCGTGGCAGCAGGGGGGCACGGGGCTGGGATTGGCGTTGGTACGCAAACTCGTGACCCACCTGGGCGGTGCCGTGCGAGTCGAGAGTACGGCCGCACTGACTCAGTTTGAAGTGACTCTCCCCCTAGACCTGCCGATCGCGCTGCCCGCCATGATTTGAACCGAGCCCGAACTCGCAGCAGGGGGCTGGACGGCGCTTGCCACGACCCGAAGCTCTAGTGATGCAACGCCAAGATAGAGACTTTACCCGCGATCGCCTTCGCCACCTGCGTCAATGACCGCGCCGAGGCTGAGTCGGGGTCGCTGACCGCGATGGGAATGCCGCGATCGCCCCCTTCCCGCAGCGAGATTTCTAGCGGCACCGTCCCCAGCAACGGCAGTCCCAACTCGTCAGCCGTTTTTTGGCCGCCCCCCGACCCGAAGATGTCGTACTGCTTGTCCGGTGCGTCGGGAGGAATGAAGTAGCTCATGTTTTCCACAATGCCGAGGACGGGCACGCCGAGCTGTTGGAACATGTTGAGGCCGCGACGGGCATCCAGCAGCGCGACCATTTGCGGTGTCGTCACGATCGCGACTCCCGCCAGGGGAACGGCCTGTGCCAACGTGAGCTGAGCGTCTCCCGTTCCCGGCGGCATGTCTACCACTAAATAATCCAAGTCGCCCCATTCGACTTCATACAAAAACTTGCGGATGATGCCGTTGAGCATGGGGCCGCGCCAAATGACGGGCTGATCGGGGTCGATCAAAAAGCTCATCGACACCAGCTTGACCCCGTAGTTAAAGACGGGCTGAACGCGCTCGGCTCCATCTGCGAGGCGTTCCACTTCGAGTACCTGACCTTCTAATCCCAGCATCGTGGGCATGTTGGGGCCGTAAATGTCGGCATCGAGTACCCCCACCTTGGCTCCCGTTTGGGCCAGGGCGATCGCTACGTTGGCCGTCACGGTGCTTTTGCCCACGCCGCCTTTGCCGCTGGAAATGGCGATGATATTTTTCACGCCGGGAATGCCCGCGCGATCGGGGAGGCTGCTGGTAAACTGCGGGGTTTCCGCCGTCACCTCCACGTCGATCTCGCCTTCGTGCCCGATGCCGCGCACGGCATCTTTGCACTCGTCCACAATGAACTCTCGCAGGGGGCACGCTGGCGTAGTCAGTACGAGGGTGAAGCTGACGCGATCGCCTTCCACACGTACGTTCCGAATCATGTTCAAGTCCACCAAACTCTTCTGAAGTTCGGGATCTTGAACTGGACGCAGCGCGTTGAGAATGCTGTCGGTGGTGAGGGCGATCGTAGGCATCGGGCGTAAGGGCGTTCCGTCTCCTTCAACCTAGCAGCACTTTGCCGAGCCAACTGAGCGCTAGAGGAAACTACACTCACCCTGCGAACGGCTTTGCAAACCTGCCTCTGATGGTCGGCCTGCCTCTGATGCAGAGTGGTCGATGTTGAGTTCGCGCGCGATCGCCGTTACGCCTGCCACAGCCGACCCTCAAACTCGTGCGTTACGGTATCGGCATCTTCGGTTATCGGCATCTTGGCGAGGACTTGGGCAAATGGGAACAGACCCCTTGCATTTCGAGATTCCAGACGAGATCGCGCAGCTCATTCCCGAGGACAAGCTGGCCTCGGTGGTCGAGTTGTTTTCGAGCATTGATGCCAATCGCGATGGCAAAGTCAGTCTCGACGAATATCTCAGCTTCGCCCTTTCGGAAGAAAAAATGCGATTGAGACGGGCATTCGAGGCATTGGATAGCGATCGCGACGGCAACCTCGACTTTTCCGAATTTGTCGCCGCTGCCGTGCCCAATCTCGACATTTTGAAACTCTGTCGCGAGTTCGATCGCGATCGCAACGGCCTTCTCTCCATCGCAGAAGCTATTCACACAACCGAGCGCCTGCAACTGTCTGTTGATGCAGTCCAGTTGAAGTTGTTGCTAACCGAAGTCGATCGCGATGGCGACGGTCAAATCACTTACTTTGAATATTTGGGGGCGATCGCTCACGTCAACTCTCACACTTGAACCTGCGAACGAGTCGAACGGTGAGGCGATCGCACAGGTTTAACAATGGGATGTCAACGAACGTCTCGAAGCCGAGGCTTGTTAAGTTCAAATAAATCTTGCGCTGCTGGTGCGCTCGAACACATTGACGAGTTGAGACCTTTCGCTAGCGTGTACGTAGGTACATCTTATTGAGTTCAGGCGATCGCCGTTATAAAAACTCAGCTTATGGTGAAGTAACTAACGGTTGAAAAAATCTGTCGGATTTCTCTTGAAAACCGGAGGCTAGTTCCTTGACTGCAACTGTTCCTCAGCCCCGAGAATCTTCCCCCTCGGCAGGCGAAATCGTCCTTTCTGCCGACGAACTTCGCAACATTGATGCTTACTGGCGAGCCTGTAATTATCTCGCCGTCGGCATGATTTACCTGCGGGATAATCCCCTACTGAAAGAAGCGATCGCCCCCGAACACGTTAAGTACCGACTACTCGGACACTGGGGTGCATCTCCTGCATTGAGCTTCACGTATATTCACTGCAATCGACTCATTAAAAAATACGATCTGGACATGATTTTCGTGGCGGGGCCCGGACACGGCGCGCCCGGCGTTTTAGGGCCTGTTTATTTGGAAGGCACCTATTCCGAAATCTACCCCGATAAGAGCGAAGATGCGGAAGGAATGCAGCGCTTTTTCAAGCAGTTCTCCTTTCCCGGTTTTATCGGTTCTCACGTTACCCCCGAAACCCCCGGCTCAATTCACGAAGGCGGAGAACTGGGCTACAGCGTTTCTCACGCCTACGGTGCCATTCTCGACAACCCCGATCTGATCGTCACTTGCGTGGTGGGCGACGGCGAATCGGAAACGGGGCCTTTGGCAACGGCTTGGCACTCGAACAAGTTCGTCAATCCTGCCCGCGACGGTGCCGTCCTGCCCGTCTTGAACCTGAACGGCTACAAAATTGCCAACCCGACGATTTTCGCGCGCATCTCCCACGAGGAGTTGGAGTACCTGTTCCGGGGTTACGGCTACACGCCTTATTTTGTCGAGGGACGCGATCCGGCTGAGATGCACCAGAAAATGGCCTCGGTGATGGAGGAGTGCGTTCTCAAAATCAAGGAAATTCAGCGGGAAGCTCGCGTTCACGGCCACATCGAGCGCCCGCGCTGGCCGATGATCGTGCTGCGCACCCCCAAAGGCTGGACGGGGCCGCAAGAGGTAGACGGCAAGAAAGTCGAAGACTTCTGGCGATCGCACCAAGTCCCCATGGGCGGAATGCACGACAATCCCGATCACCTACGGGCGCTGGAAGAATGGATGCGCGGTTATAAGCCCGAAGACCTGTTCGACGAGAACGGGACGCTGGTACCCGAGCTGAAAGCACTTTCTCCGGTGGGCGATCGTCGCATGGGCTCGAATCCGCACGCCAACGGCGGTTTGTTGCGTCGCGCCCTGAAAATGCCGGACTTTCGGGAGTACGCCATTGAGTTCGAGCAGCCAGGCACGGTGGAATTCGAGAACACCAAAGTGCTGGGCTTCTTGATGCGCGATATTTTTCGCGACAACCCCGATAATTTCCGCCTGATGGGGCCGGACGAAACCGCCTCAAACCGCCTTCAGGCCGTCTACGAAGTCACCAAGAAAGTGTGGATGGCAGACATCTACCCCGAAGACGAAGGCGGCACCGAGCTTGCTCGCGACGGTCGCGTGATGGAAATGCTGAGCGAGCACACGCTGCAAGGCTGGTTAGAGGGGTATCTACTCACCGGGCGGCACGGCCTGTTCCACACCTACGAAGCCTTTGCCCACGTGGTCGATTCCATGTTCAACCAGCACGCTAAGTGGCTGGACATCTGTCGACATCACGTTCCCTGGCGGCGATCGGTGTCGTCGCTGAATATTTTGCTGTCTTCGCTCGTCTGGCGACAGGATCACAATGGCTTCAG